>NZ_JBDLAK010000005.1:0-227068 GCF_039748055.1 Burkholderia sp. RS01 | reverse complement strand
GGCGGGGGGGCGGGCCCCGCTGTTTTCACACAACACCAACCCCATTATTTGCCCCTCGCCTCCTGTGGGGGGGGCCCGGCCCCCCCCCCCCCCCCCCCCACACTGGTCAGACATGTGGGCGAAATCCCGCGGGGGACGGTAAGCTCTACACCGAGTAGTAAAACTTTTAGTGTGCCCGGGAAGCTTCGCGCCTCCTTGGCAACAGCAACAAGTAGGAAGGGCCGTCTGTGAGTTCGCAGAACCGAACCGGCAGCCGACGCAAAACGATCACCTCGATCTCTGGCTTGGCAATTGCCGGCGCGTTGGTTTTGACTGGATGTTCGCCAGAGGTAACGAAGGGGTGGCTGCCTACAGAGCGTGGCACCACCAATCACACTGACCGCATCATGGACCTCTGGGTCAACTCATGGATTGCCGCCCTCGTGGTGGGCATCATCACCTGGGGACTCATTGTCTGGTGCATCGTCGCCTACCGGCGCCGCAAGGGTACCGTGGGCTTCCCCCGGCAGACCAGCTTCAACCTTCCCCTTGAGGTCTTCTACCTGACCATCCCGCTCTTCATGGTGCTGGTGTTCTTCTACTTCACCGACCGTGACCAGCAGGCCATCGATGACCGCTCCAAGCCCGCCGACGTCGTTGTTGACGTCCGCGGCAAGCAGTGGGCCTGGGACTTTAACTACAAGCAGGGCGACGTCGTCACCGGGGACGTCCACGAAGCCGGTGTCCAGGCGCACCTGACCGGCAAGGAAGTGGACAAGGAAAAGCTGCCCACGCTGTACCTGCCCGTCAACAAGTCGGTTGATCTTGAACTGAACTCCCGCGACGTCATCCACTCCTTCTGGGTTCCGGCCTTCCTGCAGAAGCGGGACATGATCCCGGGCAAGACCAACTACATCCGGTTCACGCCCACCAAAGAGGGAACCTACGACGGCAAGTGTGCCGAACTCTGCGGTGAGTACCACTCCGAAATGCTGTTCCGCGTGAAGGTCGTGTCCGAGTCCGAATTCCAGGCTCACCTGACCCAGCTGCGCCAGGACGGCAACACGGGCCTGCTCGGCGAAGAGTACGACCGCAACCCGAACCTGAACGAAACAAAGTAAGGGGAGCGACGTGGCTACTTACACACAATCCGCACCTGTCGGGACCCTTGGCGCTCCCGTAGTTCCTAAGTCCAAGGGACGCATCGTCGTCAACTGGATCACCTCCACTGACCACAAGACCATCGGGTACATGTACCTGATCGCCTCGTTTATCTTCTTCTGCTTCGGCGGCGTGATGGCACTGCTCATCCGCGCCGAACTGTTTGAACCCGGCATGCAGATCCTGCAGACCAAGGAACAGTACAACCAGCTGTTCACCATGCACGGCACGGTCATGCTGCTCATGTTCGCCACCCCGCTGTTCGCCGGGTTCGCCAACGTCATCATGCCGCTGCAGATCGGCGCCCCCGACGTCGCCTTCCCGCGGCTGAATGCACTGGCCTTCTGGTTCTTCCTCTTCGGGTCGACCATCGCGGTGTCCGGCTTCATCACCCCGCAGGGCGCGGCATCGTTCGGCTGGTTCGCGTACGCTCCGCTGTCCAACACGACGTTCAGCCCGGGCATCGGCGGTGACCTGTGGGTCTTCGGCCTGGCGCTCTCCGGCTTCGGCACCATCCTGGGCGCGGTCAACTTCATCACCACCATCATCTGCATGCGCGCCCCGGGCATGACCATGTGGCGCATGCCCATATTCACCTGGAACACGCTGGTCACGGCCATCCTCGTGCTGATGGCCTTCCCGCCGCTGGCCGCCGCCCTGTTCGCCCTCGGAGCAGACCGCCGCTTCGGCGCCCATATCTTCGATCCGGAAAACGGCGGGGCCGTGCTCTGGCAGCACCTGTTCTGGTTCTTCGGCCACCCCGAGGTCTACATCATCGCGCTGCCGTTCTTCGGCATCGTCTCGGAAATCTTCCCGGTCTTCAGCCGCAAGCCGATCTTCGGGTACAAGGGCCTGGTCTACGCCACGATCGCCATCGCCGCGCTGTCCGTGACGGTGTGGGCGCACCACATGTACGTCACCGGCTCGGTGCTGCTGCCGTTCTTCTCGTTCATGACCATGCTCATCGCGGTGCCCACGGGCGTGAAGTTCTTCAACTGGATCGGCACCATGTGGCGCGGTTCCATCACGTTCGAGACCCCCATGCTGTGGAGCATCGGCTTCCTCATCACGTTCCTCTTCGGCGGCCTGACGGGCATCATCCTGGCCTCCCCGCCGCTGGACTTCCACGTCTCCGACTCCTACTTCGTGGTGGCGCACTTCCACTACGTGGTGTTCGGCACCGTGGTGTTCGCGATGTTCGCCGGCTTCTACTTCTGGTGGCCGAAGTGGACGGGCAAGATGCTCAACGAGCGCCTCGGCAAGATCCACTTCTGGCTCCTGTTCCTCGGCTTCCACGGCACGTTCCTGATCCAGCACTGGCTCGGCGTTGAAGGCATGCCGCGCCGCTACGCGGACTACATGCCGCAGGACAACTTCACGTGGATGAACCAGTTCTCCACCATCTCCTCGTTCGTCCTCGGCGCCTCACTGATCCCGTTCTTCTGGAACGTGTACATCACCGCGCGGAGTACGGAAAAGGTTCAGGTGGATGATCCCTGGGGCTTCGGTGCCTCGCTGGAATGGGCAACGTCCTGCCCGCCGCCACGCCACAACTTCACGTCCCTGCCCCGCATCCGCTCGGAGCGTCCGGCCCTGGACCTGCACCACCCCGAGCTCTCACAGTCACACACCATTGAGTCACCGGCACCGGCAGCAGCTGTGCTCGGCAACGCCGATCAGAAGGACACCGCGCAGTGAAGATCGAATCTTGGATTTTTGGAGCAGGAGTCTTCTTCTTCGTCCCTGTCTCAATGATTTACGGTTTCCTGACCAACTGGTCTGAGTGGGTCGGCATCCTGGGCATCCTCCTCGTGGGCGGCCTGGCCGGCATGATCGGCGCCTACCTCGGATTCACCGGCAAGCGCGTCGGCATGCGTCCCGAGGACCGCAACGACGCCGAGATCCACGAGGGCGCCGGCGAGCAGGGGCACTTCAGCCCCTGGAGCTGGTGGCCGCTGGTGCTGGGCCTGTCCTGCGCCACGGGCTTCCTGGGCCTCGCGATTGGCTTCTGGATCGTCTTCATCGCAGCGGGCATGGCTATTGTGGCCCTCGTCGGCTGGGTCTACGAGTACAGCCGCGGAGACCACGCACACTAACGCCTCAGGACACACCCTGAACGACGGCGGGGCCCCCCCATGTGGGGGGGGCGCCCGCGGGGTTTGTGGTGGGGTTTGGGGGGGGGCACGGCCCCGGCCCGGGGGGGGGGCCCCCCGGGTGGGGGGCCCCCCGCCGTCGTTGTTGTTGGTGTTGTTGGCCGTGGCCATGGCCGCATGCCGTTGGTGTCAGCCCGCCTTTTGGGACTCCAGGAGTTCGGCGAGGCCCGATAGCGCGGATTCCGCCTCCACAACGCTGCGGCCGGCCGGGAGGGCCGCTTCGGTGACGCGGAGTTCCACCTCGCAGCCGCAGTTGAAGTCGGCGGTCATGACCTCGAGCAGGGAGCGGGCGTCGACGGCGTCAATGCCGGCCTTACGGATGGTCACCGGCAGCCCGGTCTCAGTCACGGCACGCACAAAGGCCGCTGCCGGGCGGGCGTGCAGGCCAATGGCGGCAGTGACGGTTGCCTTACGAACTGGCAAGTGGACTCCTCTTCCTGGACGGAACGACGCCGTCGTCTTTTCATCTCTGACGTTAAGAATATCCGCCCGGCAGCGCCTCCGCGGCCGCCCCCGGTGCGTGGTCTAGACCTGACAGGCGAATGGCCTAACCTTGAAATGTGAACATGCATTCCAGGAGCAACGACTGTGGCCGCTAATGCTGCCGGCATTGCCGGCGAAATCGACAGGAAAAGCGGAACCCCCATCTACGTCCAGCTTCGCGAGATCCTCAGGACGTATATCGCCACCTCGTGCCCGCCCGGCTCCGGCCTGCCGTCGGAGCGCGACCTGGCGGAGCGCTTCGGGCTGGCTCGGATGACCGTCCGGCAAGCCATTGATGCGCTCGTGGGGGAGGAGGTCATTGAACGGGTGGTGGGGCTCGGTACGTTTGTCCGCAAGCCCAAACTTGATCTCCAGGTCAAGCTCACGTCCTACAGCGAGGAAATGCAGCGCCGCGGAATGGTGCCGGCCGCCAAAGTGCTGAGTTTTGAGCAGATCGCCGCCAGTGCCTTCCTCGCGCGCGAGTTGCAGGTGGAGGAGGGAACGCCCCTGGTGCGGTTCCGGCGCCTCCTGCTGGCCGATAACGAGCCAATGAGCGTGGATGAGAATTTCATCCCCGCGCACCGGGTGCCGGGCCTGCTGGACGGGGAGCCGCCCACCTCGCTGTATAACGTCCTCAGCGAACAGTTCGGCCTGGTCATGGAATGGGGCGAGGACATGATCGAAGCTACGGCCGCCTCGCCCTCCACTGCGCGGCTGTTGAACGTTGAAATAGGCTCCCCGCTGCTGAAGATCCAAAGGCACGCGTTCGTTGCGCGAGCCATGGTGGACTATTCCGTCTCCTACTACCGTGCCGACCGCTATAAGCTCTGGGTGCCGCTGCAGCGGCCCGGCATCCGGCCCGCGCGAAACTACGCCTCGGGGTACCGCCACCAATAGCCGGTTCCGCCCGGGAGGACTCGCCTGGCGGCGCACCGGGCGAGCAATGAACGCGACACAGAAAAGGCCCGGTCCAAAGCGGACCGGACCTTTTCTGTGTGCTGACCGTGACTAGCGGCAGGGCTAGTGGCTGAGCGTCTTGTGCGCCTCGCCGGCTTCCACTGCCTCGTGGTGGCCGTGGCCGGCCTCGAGTTCAGCGGGCGATGCCGGAGCAACCCTGTCCTCGAAGAACCACTGCGACAGCTTCGCCCGCCGGTTTTCCTTGCGGGTGACGACGCCGTTTTCGTTCGGCTCCGCAGGAAGGGGAAGTGGGGACTCGAAGCCGACGAGCTTGTAGCGCTTGTACTCGTCGAGGGGGGCGTGGACTTCGATGAACTCCCCGTGCGGCAGGCGCACTATGCGTCCGGTCTCCCGGCCGTGGAGGGCAATTTCGCGGTCCTTGCGCTGCAGGGCCAGGGCAACGCGCTTCGTGACGACGAAGGCGATGATCGGGCCGATGAAGAACAGTGCGCGCAGCCAGTACGTGACGTCGTTCAGTGCCACGTGGAAATGCGTTGCGATGAGGTCCGAGCTGGCGGCCGCCCACATGACGCAGTAGAACGTGAACCCGGCCATGCCGATGGCGGTACGGGTCGGTGCGTTGCGGGGACGGTCCAGGACATGGTGCTCGCGGTTGTCCTTGGTGATCCAGCGTTCGATCCACGGGTAGGTGAAGAGCACCGTGAACACGAGCCCGGCCGGAACGAGCGCCGGAAGCAGTACGTTCAGCGTCAGGACGTGGCCGAAGATGACGTATTCAAAGTGGAAGTCGCCGATCACACCGGGCATGAGGCGCAGTGCACCATCAACCCAGCCGATGTACCAGTCAGGCTGCGTGCCTGCGGACACGGGGGAGGGATCGTAAGGACCGTAGTTCCAGATGGGGTTGATCGTGAAGAACGCGGCCATCAGTGCGACCACACCAAACACGATGAAGAAGAAACCACCGGCCTTGGCTGCGTAAACCGGGCCGAGCGGGTAACCGACGACGTTGCCGTCGTTCCGGCCCGGGCCGGGGTACTGGGTGTGCTTGTGCACAACCACCATGAAGAGGTGCAGCACGATCATCAGCAGGATCAGGGCCGGCACCAGCAGGATGTGCAGCATGTACAGGCGGCCGATGATCATCGTGCCGGGGAACTCGCCACCAAAGAGGAAGAACGAGATGTACGTGCCGATGACCGGAATGGACTTGATGACGCCGTCGATGATGCGCAGGCCGTTACCGGACAGCAGGTCATCGGGGAGGGAGTAACCGGTGAAGCCGGCGGCCATGGAGAGGATGAGCAGGACGCCGCCCACCACCCAGTTGAGCTCGCGCGGCTTGCGGAACGCGCCGGTGAAGAACACGCGCAGCATGTGCACGGAGACGGAGGCAACGAACAGCAGCGCCGCCCAGTGGTGGACCTGGCGCATGAACAGGCCGCCGCGGACATCAAAGGAGATGTTCAGCGAGGAGCTGTACGCGACTGACATTTCGACGTTCTTCAGCGGCGTGTACGAGCCGGTGTAGTGCGTCTCGGCCATGGACGGGTCGAAGAAGAACGTCAGGAACGTTCCCGTCATCAGCAGGATGACGAACGAATACAACGCCACTTCACCGAACATGAAGGACCAGTGGTCAGGGAAGACCTTCCGGCCAAACTCACGAAGAATTCCCGAGCCGCCGACGCGTTCGTCGACGAAATCTGTAATTCGGCCGACTTTGGTCTTGGCTACGTAGGCGGGGGCTTCAGCCGTTGACGCTGCGCTCATGCTCATCACGCTCCCAGTAACTTGGTCCTACAGGTTCTTTGAAGTCGCTCGTAGCGACCAGGTAGCCCTCATCGTCAACTGCGATGGGCAGCTGGGGGAGGGGACGGCTGGCCGGGCCAAAGATAACCTTGCATTCCTTGGTGAGGTCGAAGGTCGACTGGTGGCACGGGCACAGCAGGTGGTGCGTCTGCTGCTCATACAGTGCAACAGGGCATCCGACGTGGGTGCAGATCTTGGAGTACGCGACGATGCCGTTGTAGCCCCAGTTCTCCCGGCCGGGAGACGGGTTGAGCGAAGCCGGATCGAGGCGCATGAGCAGAACGACGGCCTTGGCCTTCTCGTTCAGCTTGCCTTCGTGGAGTTCGTTCAGCCCTTCCGGGATGACGTGGAAGGCCGAACCGATGGTGACATCCGAGGCCTTGATGGGCGTTCCGTCGGGGTCGCGGGTCAGGCGCTTGAGCTTGCCCTCCTGCGGGGCCCACATGGTGTGCGCCAGCTTGTCGTCAGGCCGGGGACCAAGGTCGCCGAAGACTGCCAGGGCCGGGAGCGGTGCCAGAGCCACGGCACCGAGCAGGGTGTTCCGGATGAGGGGACGGCGCTTGATGCCCGTTTCCTCGACGATGTCGTCAACGATGCGCACCGCTGCCTGGCGGTCGTCTTCCTCGCGGATTGCGTGACGTTCCTCGGATACTTCGTGGTCCGGCATCAGGGCCTTGGCCCAGTGCACAATGCCCGTACCGATGCCAAGCATCGCGAAGGCCGTGCCCACGCCGAGGAGCGCGTTCTGCAGCCGGATCGTAGCGATCGTTGAGTCACTGCCCAGGTCAATAGCGAAGTACGCCACCAGGAAGATCACGGTGCCAACGACCGACGTGCCGAACAGAATGGCTACCTGCCGTTCTGCTCGCTTTGCGGCCTTCGGGTCCGTGTCAGCCAGGCGCAAACGGTGCGGGGGAATTCCAGGATCCTGGAACTTCTCCACCTCATTCTGACCAGCCGTAGCTACGGTGCCCGAGTGGTTCGGACTGCCGTCACTATGGTTGCCCATGATTCGCCTCATCCTTCTCTCGTCTCGGCGTTGCCGAGTTAATGTTCAATTTCAAACCTGCTGAGCGGTCAGCAGGACGTTTCTTTGTTGTGACCTGCGCGCTAGGACGTGCGGGACGTCAGCCAGATGGTGAAGGCGATGATCACGCCGAGGCCGGCGATCCAGACGAACAGACCCTCAGATACGGGGCCGAGGGCTCCGAGGTCGGCGCCGCCGGGAGATCCGTTGGCTTCAATCTGCTTCAGGAAGGTGATGATGTCGCGCTTGCCTTCGGGGGTGATGTTGGAATCGCTGAAGACCGGCATGTTCTGCGGGCCGGTGGCCATGGCCTCGTAGATGTGCTTACCGGTTACGTCAGCGAGTGCCGGTGCAAATTTGCCGCGGGTAAGTGCTCCACCGGCTGCTGCCGCGTTGTGGCACATGGCGCAGTTGGTGCGGAACAGTTCCCCGCCCTTGGCAGAATCGCCCTTTTCGTCAAGGAGTCCTGCTTCGGGAATGGACGGGCCGGGGCCGAGGGAGGCGACATAGGCGGCCAGCTGGTGGGTCTGCTGGTCATTGAACTGGGCAGGCTTCTTGTAAGCCTGGGGTCCGTTCATCTGCATGGGCATGCGGCCGGTGCCAACCTGGAAGTCAACGGCAGCGGCGCCGACGCCAACCAGGGACGGGCCGTCCTGCGTTCCGCTGGCACCCATGCCGTGGCAGGTGGCGCAGTTAGCTGCGAAAAGCTTGCCGCCCTCCTCGGTGTCGCTGGCGCTGAAGTCGGCAGTGCTGGCTTTCGCCTGGTTGACGGTGGTGGCAACGGCGTACAGCCCACCAGTGAGGAGGAGACCCATCAACAGCAGCGCAATGGCTGCCAGTGGGTGACGTCGCTTCTGCGAGAGTGCCTTCACGTGGTGGTTCCTTTATTCGATCGTGCGTCGGCTCCGCGAGCCGCTTCTTGAAATTCAGTCTCTTGGCAAAGAAGAGTCAAGTTTTGGCTACTGGAGGACATAGATGACCAGGAAGAGGCCAATCCAGACGACGTCCACGAAGTGCCAGTAGTACGAGGTGACAATCGCCGACGTTGCCTCGAAGTGGCCGAACTTCTTCGCAGCGAAGGAGCGGCCCATGATGAGGAGGAAGGCGATCAGGCCGCCGATGACGTGCAGGCCGTGGAAGCCCGTGGTCATGTAGAAGGCGGAGCCGTAAGCGTTCGTGGACAGCGTCACGTGCTCGGAAACCAGCATGGCGTATTCCGTGGACTGGCCGGCAACGAAGAACGCGCCCATGAGGAACGTCAGGGTGAACCACTCGTTCATGCCCCAGCGGGTGAACTGCAGCGGACCTCCGCTGCGGCGCGGCTGGAGCCTTTCGGCGGCGAAAACGCCCATCTGGCAAGTGAATGAACTGGCCACGAGGACGATCGTATTGACGAGCGCAAAGGGGAAGTTGAGCTTTGCTGTCTCTTCCGCCCACATCTGTCCGGACGTAGACCGGAGTGTGAAGTACATGGCGAAGAGGCCGGCGAAGAACATCAACTCGCTGGACAGCCAGACTACGGTTCCAACAGAAACCATATTAGGGCGGTTCAGCGTGGGGTGCGCCGGGGTACTGGGGGCATGGGTCGCAGATGTCACATAGACATTATGTCTGTAAAACTCCGTCCTGCCCAACGCAAACCGCCTTTTGCGGAGACTTTTTCTACAAAGACGCGAAATCGCGCTGAAAAGTTCCTGGCACCGTTCACATTGGTTTTCTGAAGGCGCACCTCGATAGCATCAGGAGGTGACTTCTCAGGCATCGGCACTGGCGGCAGGCAACACCTGGCCGCGGCTCATCTCCGCACTGATGGACGGTAAAGACCTGACTGCGGACAACACGGCATGGGCCATGGACACCATCATGTCCGGGGAGGCGACGCCCGCCCAGATCGCCGGCTTCCTTGTTGCGCTGCGCGCCAAGGGCGAGACCGTGGAGGAGCTCGCCGGCCTCGTCGACGCCATGGTTGCCCACGCGAAGCCCATTGATATTGCAGGCGAGAAGCTCGACATCGTGGGCACCGGCGGGGACCAGCTCAACACCGTCAACATCTCCACCATGGCGGCGCTTGTCTGCGCCGGAGCCGGCGCCCGGGTGGTCAAGCACGGAAACCGCGCCGCGTCGTCGTCGTCAGGCTCCGCTGATGTTCTCGAGGCCCTCGGCGTGCGGCTGGACCTTTCCATCCCGGACGTTGCCCGCAACGCGGAAGAGGCGGGCATTACGTTCTGCTTTGCCCAGGTGTTCCATCCGTCGTTCCGCCACACCGCGGTGCCCCGCCGGGAGCTCGCCATACCAACGGCCTTCAACTTCCTGGGGCCGCTCACCAATCCGGCCGGGGTCCAGGCCTCTGCCGTCGGTGTCGCCAACGCGCGCATGGCGCCCCTCGTGGCCGGCGTCCTGGCCAGGCGGGGAAGCCGCGGCCTGGTATTTCGCGGCAGCGACGGACTGGATGAACTAACCACCACCGGCCCGTCGACGGTGTGGGAGATCCGCAACGGCGAAGTGACTGAACAGCAGTTTTCGCCGCAGGACCTTGGAATCCGTCCCGCAACTGTGGAAGAGCTCCGCGGCGGTGACGCCAAAGCCAATGCCGCCGTCGTCCGTGACGTCCTGGCCGGCGTGTCCGGTCCGGTCCGCGACGCCGTTCTGCTGAACGCGGCCGCGGGGCTCGTGGCCTACGATCTTGACGCCGCCGGGCCCCTGACTGAGCGCATGCGCCTGGCGCTCGGACGGGCCGCCGAGTCGGTTGACTCCGGCGCCGCCGCTGCAGTCCTCGACAAATGGGTCAGCCTGACCCAGGCGTAGGACTGCAAAAGGGGATGGCCCGGCACCACGGTGCCGGGCCATCCCCTTTTCAATTTCAGTGCCGGCTACTCGAACCCCAGCGCAAAGGCGGCGTCGAGGTCATGCTGCGAATACGCGCGGAAGGCTATGTGCGTGGTGGTGTGCACCACGGCGGGCACCTTGGACAGTTTGTCGGCGATCACGTCTGCTAGGTCTTCATGGTGTGCCACGCGGGCCACGGCGATCAGGTCCCATTCTCCGGTGACGGAGTAGACCTCGCTGATGCCCTGGATGGCGGAGATCTCCTCGGCTGTCTCCGGGATTCGCGAGGCGTCGGTCTTGATCAGGACGAATGCGGTGATCACTGTGAACCCTTCGGATCAGTTGTGCCGTGACGGTGCCCGGCTCGTGTGCGCTGGTGGTGCCAGCCTAGTACATCAGCCTCGCCGCCGGGATCGCCGCAGCCGGAGCAGGCCGGCGGCCAGAAGGCGGTAGCCGAGCAGGAAAACGGCGAGGCTCAGGAGCGCCACAATGATGAACGCCAGCACGACTGCCTGCCCCGTCAGGGCGCGGATGACCATTCCGATGCCCACGGCGCCAAGCCATACCGCAACGCCGGCCGGCCACACCGCCAATGGCCGGCGCCACACGCGCAGCAGGAGCCAGGCGGCCGCTGCACCGGCCAGGAACGGCCAGGCGGTGAGCAGGATTCCCGCCACGGATTCCCCCCGTGAATGGGCGTCCCGGCCTATGGCTGCGAACGTCAGGATGAGCACGGTGTCCGCGGCCGCCGCTGCTGCAATGATTCGGGGAGTGGACCGCTGGATCACGGGTTTTTCTGTGGAACGCATGCTCCCGAGCCTATCGGGTCCGGGGCCGGCTGTTCCGCGGCAGGTGTTGCCCCGAACGGCAAAATCGCCGACGATGACTCGACCGGTCCATGCACCGTCCAGCGAAGGAGGACCAGTGAGACTCGTACAGATCGCACAGCACGCCGAGAACCTCGACCGGGCGGCGGAGTTCTATTCGGCCCTGCTGGGGACCCGGCCGCAGGCCGTGTTTGACCCGCCGGGACTGCTGTTCTTCGACCTCGACGGCGTTCGCCTCCTGCTCGAGAGGGGAGCCCCGCCGTCGCTGATCTACCTGGCCGTCCCGGACGTCAGGCGGCTGATGCCTGAACTGGAGGCTGGCGGGGTCGAGGTGGTGGCCCCACCCGAGGTGATTTTCCGTCACGAGGACTCAAAGCTCGGCCCCGCGGGAACCGACGAATGGATGGGTTTCATCAGGGACAGCGAAGGAAACACGGTGGGACTGGTGAGCCAGCTGCCGGGCGGCGGGTCCGCGGCCTAGCTGGACTGCTCAGGCGGCTTTGCTGGTGGCGATCTTTGCGGCAAAGGCCAGGAGGACGACGCCGGCGATCCGGTCTGTTGCCTTGGACACCGTGTCCGACTGGAGCCAGCGCCGCGCATGATGGGTTGCCAGAATGATCAGCGCGAACCAGGCCATTCCTTCGACGTTGTGAACCAGCGGCAGCAGGACGCCCATCAGGAGCGGGGACGCGCCCGGCGGCAGGAACTGCGGGATCATCGCCATGTAAAAGACGCCCACCTTGGGATTCAGCAAGCTGGTGGTGATGCCCGACAACCACGCCGCGCGCGCACTGCCTTGCCCGGCCGCGATTGCGGTGTCAACGGCTGCGCCCCGGCGGAAGCTGCGCACGATCATATTGATGGCCAGCCATGCCATGTAGCAGGCGCCGGCCACTTTCAGCACCGTGAAAGCCGCTTCGGAGGCAGCCAGCAGCGCCGACGCACCGAGCGCTGCGGCTATGCCCCAGAACACCGTGCCGGTGCAGATGCCTGCCGCGGTGGCAAACGCCGATCCGTGGCCCCGGCTGATCGCCGTGCGCAGAACCAGCACCGTGTCCATCCCCGGAATGACGGTCAGGAGGGCCGCGACGAGCGCGAACTGAAGGAGTGCTTCGGAAATCGCCATAATCGATGCTAAACGGACCACCCGGGAAGCGCGCAAAAGTGACCCCGCCCGCCGTTGTCTCTGCGCGCGGGTAGGGGAATACGCTCAAGCCGCAGCAGATCGTCCCGTCGGTGCCGGTGATTACGTTGTCCGGGTCCCGATTGAAATCACCGCGGTGAGGAAAACGGGAAGTGCTGCTGCCGAAACGGCGACGAGGATGCCTGCTCCCACCCACGCGGGTACCTGCGTCCTCCCGCGCCCTCCCAACGAGCCGGCAGGAAAGATCGTCATCCAGGTGAGCAGCGCCAGTGCGCCCAACCCCACGGCGACGGCCGCGGGCGGGAAGAGCACGAATCCCAGAAGCAGCGGAACGTAGTATTTGGCTGTCCTGTCGGACCACAGGGGCAGCCATTCACTCCACCAGCCAGCCGCGGCCGCGGCTATGGCGCAGTGCAGGATCGAGAGGCCCGCGAACAGGGCGACTGCGAGCCAACCGGGTCCCATTGAAGTCGATGTTGTCTGCGCGCAGGGGATCGAGCAGGGCGCCCAGCCAAATGAGAACGAGGATCCCAAACAGGGGTCCTGCCAGCCGGCCGGCCGGAAGCCAGCGGTGCAGGACAACGAACAGGATCGCGACGAGGTATCCGGCGGGCAGTCCGGCGACGACAAACAAGACCAGAGACCCCTCAAGGGTTGGGAAGCCGACGTTGGCCTGTGCCTCCGTCAGCCTGCCCTGGGCGGAGTCCGGCGAGGTGAACGCAAGGACCCGCATGATCAGCCGGCCGCCGGGCCACACGGCCAAAATGCGGAGGCCAGCGCCGCGAACGTGGCCACATTGGCCCACCAGAGATAGTTCCGGAGCGCAGCGATTTTGGCGTCTGATGGGTCAACCCTCGCTCCGCCGGCTCCGCCGGCTGCGCCCGGCGGGGGAGCTGCAGAGTCAAACGGGGGAGAAGGAGCAGCGGCGGGCTCGGCGTTGGCAGATGCGGGGTACGCAAGGCGATGGCCTCCCCACCGGATCACCGTAAAGAGGCCGAGCAACAGCAAGACGGTGCACCCGATCACTATTGCGGGGGCCATTTGCGATCACCACCGGGCTAGGGATGTGACCATTGTGCTCCCCGGGGCCCGCCGGGCCATCCCTAGATTGCTTCGATGATTCCCTTGAGGTTCGCGAGCTGGGCGACTTCGGATTCCATGGTTTTGGTGACGAGGGAGTCCAGGACCCTCATCATCAGCGGAAGTTTGAGGTCTAGGCTGAAACGGACCGTGGTGCTTCCCTCATGTTCCGCTAGCTGATAGCGGCCCGCGGGGCGGGCGGGTCCGGCCACCACCTGGAAGCACAGGAGGCGGCCCGGCTCGGCGTCGGTAATTTCGTAGTCTCCCTGCAAGGGCCGCCCTTTGGGACCGGTCAGCGTTTGGCTGTATACGGCTCCGGGTTCGCCGGCGGCGCCGCTCTTGAGGGCAATTTTTTGGACGCCCGGCCGCCACTTCGGGTTGTTGAGCCCGTCCGCGAGGAAGGCGTAGACCTCCCCGGCGGGTCGGCTGATGGTGATGTCGTTCTCGGCGTGTGCCATGTTGTTCCTCTCGGCCGGGCACTTCGATTCTCGGACTTCGTCCGGACCATGTGGCTACAGCCTACGTTCAGGCTAGGTGCTCCTCGGAGCCAGCGTCAGCGTGGCGACGCTTTCCAGCCGGGGGTGCAGGTGGTCGCCGTCGTCCACCACGCCGGTCTGCCACCAGAGCTTCAGGCCCTCCGGCGCCACCTCGAGGCAGGCAAGGTTGTTGTAAAACCACGGGCCCTTGAGTCCGGACCAGCGGAAAGGCGGGTCCGGGACACGCGCCGAATGCGCGGCCAAGGAACCGATCGGCGCGGCCAGGCCATAGGACATGATGGCAGCGAAGGACCTCATGATCCGTGGCAGCGGGTTGCGGATGGGGGAGCAGACTGCCTGCACTATCCGGCTGCCCGCGGCACGCTCCACCTCCGAGACGAAGGAGTAGTGGACGTCACCGGAGAGGAAGGCGACGACTTCTGGTGCTGGGCCGCGTTTGCCGTCGGCGACCTCGGCCACCATGTCCGCTACCCTCCGGAAGCTCTTTTGGAAGGCACCCCAGTGTTCAAGGTCCAGCGCCTGCCGCAGCCTTTCGCCGGCACGGGCAGACAGTTTTCCCCAGGCGCCTTCAGAAACGGCCTCGTTCCAGGACTCCACATAGTGCAGGCCCATCGGCAGCAGGAACGGCAGGGACGTCGCAACCAGCAAGTGGCGGAAACCGCCTCGCACCCGGCTATCGAGCCAGGTCATTTCCGCCTCGTCAATCAGCGCGCGGTCTTCAGGGGCAAGGTTCCGGGCGGCGCGGGAGTCCACCACTATCAGTCGCGTGTCCCCGAAGTCACGGCAGTAGCTCCACCGGTAGGACGTCGGATCCCGGTTGGCCCGTTCGGCGAAGCTGTCCAGCGCTTCGCTCAGGTCAAGCTCGGTTTCGCCCGTGTGCCCGGCGATCTGCTGCCATAGAGCATCCTCCGAACGCTCCAGCGGCGACAGGTTCCCGAGATGCTGGTAGACCCAGTACGAGGCCAGCCCCGAAACAATCCGCTCACGCCACCACGAGGTGGCTTCCATTTTCTTCCTCCAGCTGCGTGAGGCGTTCCAATCGTCGCGGATGTCGTGGTCGTCAAAGATCATGGCGCTGGGAAGGGTGGACAGCAGCCACCTGTTTGCCGGGTCCGACCAGGCCAGATTGTAGAGGTGGGCGTACTCCTCGTAGTCCTTGAGCTCCTTGCCCGGCGGCGCGTCGATGTCCCGGCGTGCGCTGATGAATTCCTGCATCTGCTCGCTGGTCAGGTCCGCGTACACCTGATCCCCGAGGAACGCCAGCAGATCCGGCCACGCCTGGGCACTGCCCGAGGCCATCCCGAGCGCGAATGCGCGGAGTGCGTCAACGCCGTGGGTCCGGTTGCCGGACGCATCGTGCGGGACACTGGTGCGGCACGAGCCGTAGGCCATCCGGAGCGGCTTGCCGGGTTTCAGTGTCGGGATCACCGGCGGCGGGAACCCGGACGCAGGTTCCGGCCAGACCTGCGTTCCGTCGATTTCAAGGGTGTAGGGCGTGACAGTTCCTGCCGCGAGTCCGTCCAGCGGCACCAGCGCGTAGTGGTGGCCGTGCACTGCGAAGGTGCGGGCCTCCCATTCCCTGCCCCCGGCACGCACCGCGACCCGGGCAGCTTCCCGGGTCTCCACCCAGATACTCGCCGAGGTTTCATCCACGTATCGCATCATCGGGCCGAGCACCAGGAGCGAGGTCGTCATGACTCAGTTGTACCTGCTGGGGCCGGGTGCGGCCATGGCTCGGCGGGAGTTTGTCATGGCTGGCACATAGGGCTCTGGGCGGCCTCGTAACCAGATCCAAGGGAACGTTCAGGAACCCGCGGTATGACTGGATGATGCGGGAGTACAAAGACAGCGAAGATTCGGCTCGGTCTCCCACCTGGTTGCCTTATCTCAAGTACGGGTCCATCATCCTTCTCGCCGCTTTCGCCGTCTGGATCCTCGTGGTGGCCCTTGCCCGGTAGCTCAAAGACTGCATCCGTTCGGGCAGCCACATCGTGCCCTGTGGGTTCGACGATCAGCACCCGTTGCTAGTCGCGCGCACGACGAAGCCGCGTTGCGCGGCAGCCGGAACAAGCCGCAGGCATAGGATGCCTGTATGGGACTAATAATTGCGCTTCTGGTCATCTGGCTTGTTCTTTCGATCGTTGGCTTTGCCGTGAAGGGCCTGATTTGGCTGGCCATCATCGGCCTCATCTTGTTTGTCGCCACGGGCGTGTGGGGCTGGGTGAAGCGGAAGGCTAACGTTTGATCCGCGACTTGGCCTGACTTGGCGGCGGCTGCACCGAATTGGTGCCGGCCGCCGCTTTCGTTTTGTGTGGCCAACGACGGCGACCAGGGCCGGACTTTCTTGTTCGCCCGACAGCGCAGCCCAGGCAGGTTGGGTCTGCGGCGCCGTTGCCAAGCTGGGTATATTGGCATTAGTGGCAGCGCTACGGCAGCCTCAAAGCGGGCGGCCTCTAAGAAGTAACTCTCAGTACCTGTGAATGTTTGGGAAGCGAGGGCCAGATGTCTCACGCCATTCCGCCCGGGGCCAGCAGGCGTCTGTACAACGAAGACCTGGCACCTGCCGAGCATCGCACGTGGGGCTTCTACTCGCTGTTTGCGATGTGGATGTCGGACATTCATTCGCTCGGTGGATATACCTTTGCCGCTGGCCTCTTCGCGTTGGGCCTGGGTGCATGGCAGGTGTTCCTTGCTTTGGTGGCGGGAATTGTCATCGTCTTCTTCCTGATGAACTTCTCCGGATACGCTGGCCAGAAGACCGGCGTTCCCTACCCGGTGCTCGCCCGGGTTTCGTTTGGAACATTCGGCGCGAACCTGCCGGCCCTGATTCGTGCGCTCGTGGCGATCGCCTGGTATGGCATCCAGACGTGGCTGGCCTCTCGCGCCGTCATCATCATCGCGTTGAAGATCTGGCCCGGACTGCAGGGTCTGACGGAGAACAACTTCCTTGGTGAGTCCACGCTGGGCTGGCTGGCGTTTGTGTTGATGTGGTCGCTCCAGCTTCTTTTGCTGCGAAACGGCATGGAGACCATCCGGAGGTTCCAGGACTGGGCCGGTCCTGCCGTCTGGGTGGTGATGGGCCTGTTGGTCGTCTATATCCTGATCAACGCGGGCTGGAATATTTCCCTCGATCTGCCCGGGGGAAGCGCTCAGTGGGGGGCAGCACATGCCTTCCTTGCCGCCGTCGCGCTGACGGTGACCTACTTCTCCACACTGATGCTGAACTTCTGCGATTTCTCCCGGTTCGCGCCGTCCCGCAAGGCAGTCCGCACCGCGAACCTGTGGGGGCTGCCGGTGAACTTCATCGCCTTCTCCGTGGTCTCAGTCGTCGTCACCGCCGGAACGTTCAAGGTCTACGGGGAACACATCTACGACCCGGTTGAGATCGTCGGGCGGATCGACAGCATCTGGGCTCTGCTGCTCGGGGCCGTCACCTTCGCTGTCGCAACGCTGGGAATCAATGTCGTGGCAAACTTCGTCTCGCCGGCCTATGACCTCGCGAACGCCTGGCCCTCGAGAATTGATTTCAAGCGCGGCGGCCTGATAGCGGCAATGATCGCGCTGGTCATTACGCCCTGGAATCTGTTCAACAGCCCGGTCGTGATCAGCCTTTTCCTCGGCGGGCTCGGCGCGTTGCTCGGGCCGCTTTTCGGGATCATCATGGTCGACTATTACGTGCTCCGCCAGCAGCACGTGCTGGTTCGGGACCTGTTCAGGGAAGAGGGGTACTACACGTATACGGGTGGCTGGAACCGGAAAGCGGTCATCTCCTTCCTTGTCTCGGCGGTCCCGGCAGTGGTTGTCGCTCTCGTTCCCGTATTCGGTGCACTGTCGGCCTTCTCCTGGTTCATCGGAGCCATCGCGGCGGCCGCAGTGCATTACTTCATTTCGCGCCATGACACGAGCCTGGCCGAATCGATCGCCGCCGCGGCCGCTGAAGAAACGGAGCCGGAAGCTGCTTGGACACAGATTCCCTTTAGTGCGAAAGCGTCGACCGGGCGGACCGCCATCCACGGCGGCACCGCGCGAAAGAAATAGACTTCGGCTGTTGCGATGACAGGGGGTGGCGCAGCAGTGCATGCCGTTGATATCCGTCGGCTATTCCCCGGACTCCACGACATCATTTATCTCAATACGGCCAGCATCAATGTTGGCCGCGCCCCGGCCCGAGCAGCCTATGAGTTGGCGGTCGAACGCTGGTCTGCTGGCCGGTTTGACTGGACAGAGGCGGAACAGGCGGGGGAGGACGCCCGGGCCATTTTTGCCGAGATTGTTGGCGCCAGGGCCGGCGAGATTGCCATCGTTCCTGCCGTGAGTACTGCTGCGGGAATTATTGCCGCTAACCTGCCGTCAGCGAAGTTCGGTGAGAACATCGTCGTCGCAGAGAATGAGTTCGCCTCGAACTACTTTCCCTGGCTCCTGCTTCGAGAACGCGGTTACGAAGTGCGCACGGTGGCGCCCGGCGGAGATGGCGTGTCGGTGCAGGAGGTTCGTCAGGCGGTCGACGGCGGGACCCGCCCGATCGCGGTAAGTGCCGTTCATTCGGCCAACGGCTATCGAGCTGACCTGGCGGCCATTGGCCGGGTTGCTGCCGAGTCTGGAGCATGGTTTTTCGTCGACGCTTGCCAGGCGGCCGGGGCCGTGCCGCTAGACGTTGTGCGCGACGGCGTCGATTTCCTCTCGACATGTCGATGGCGTGGTTTCCCGCCATGGCACCACCGTCTCCGTCCGGGTCAGACGCCGATGCGGTCCTGGCGCGGCTCCGCCAGGCAAACGTGGTGGTCTCGGTCCGCGCCGGCAGAATACGGCTGGCAGTACATTTCTACAACCTGGATGAAGAAATCGATCGCGTCGCCGAGCTCATCGGACACCCGTGAATTGACCGTAAACCGGCATGACCACGGGTGTCGGCGTAGATCCACTCGTGGTGGGAGCGCCATTGCCTGTCGACCCGAGTTGGCCCCACTTACAGCTATGCGGCCATCTTCCGTTCCCGTGCCCTTGAGCGTCTGATCGCTCCAGGGATAGCATTGCCGGCACGGGCCTCGGTGGCCCACCTGTACACGTGGTGCCGGTCAGGGACTTGCGGGGGGCGACGTCGATCAGATCGAGGAGACGGCGATGGTGGAGACATCTGCAGAGGCGTCATCAGCGGAGCTGATGGTCGGCCTGATCATCTCCCTGGACGGGTACGCCTCGGCCGAGGGATGGCCCGGCTGGTGGGGCCTGGAGGGGCCGGAATACCTGGGGTGGCTCGAGCAGGAGGGGGAGATGGGCTACACCTTCCTTCTCGGGGCGAACACATATCGGGTGATGTCCAGCATGTCAGAGGATGCAGCGTCCGGCGGCTCGGGATTCTCCGAGAATGAGGGGGCTAGTCTGACCGGCCTTGCCGCCGTGCCCAAGGTCGTCTTCTCCTCCACGCTGCAGGCGCCTCTGACTTGGCCGAACTCGGAGTTGGTCACCGGGGACGCGGTCGAAGCCGTGACGGAATTGAAACGGACCCGGACGGGACCCTTGAGCACCCTCGGCAGCCTCAGCCTCTGCCGGTCGCTGCTGACCGCCGGCCTCGTGGACAGGTTCCGGCTGGTCGTCTTCCCGGTGATCACCGGCCGCACCGGGCGGGAGCGGATCTATGACGGCTATCCGGACGTCTCGCTCGACATGGTGGACAGCAGGACCTTCGACGGCCGGCTCCAGCTGCTCGAGTACGTCCCCACCGTGCTCAGCGGCCCGCCGGGCAGCGGTCCTACTTGAGTCCATCCGTGCGGAATCCCTCGCACCCCACGTACACGTGACGCGACGCTAACCGGTTGATCAACAACTGCGCGTGTGCTTGTTTATACCCGTAGCGCAGATCCAGAAGGGGTGTCACCACGACATGAGGTTGACGACGACGACTAACGTCTCGGTGGACGGCGTGATGCAAGGGTTGCGCGGACCTGACGAAGATCGCAGCGGCGGTTTCGAGCGCGGCGGATGGGCCATACCCCTTCTCGATAGCGAAACCGGGGACTATCTCAACCAGGTCTACGGCGGTGCGGCCGCGTTCCTCTTCGGCAGGCGGACGTACGAGATCTTCGCCGGCTACTGGGGAGCGATGATCGATCCGAGCACGAGCCCGATCTCCGCAGCACTGAACAGCCGGCCCAAGTACGTGGCATCGACCAGCCTCACCGACCCGCAGTGGGCGGGCACGAGTGTGCTGACCGGCGACGTCGCCGCTGCCGTCCGTGACCGAAGGCGCAGCAGGACGGCGAACTGCTGGTGCCCGGCAGCGGTGCCCTCGTCCGGTGGCTGCTTGCCAACGACCTGGTCGACCAGCTCGACATGATCACCTATCCCGTCGTCGTCGGCCAGGGCAGGCGGCTGTTCCCCGAAACGGGTCCGGACGTCGCGCTCGATCTGGTCAACTCGCGGACCACTGCGCGGGGCATCACCATCCAGGCTTATCGGCCTCTTGGGCGCCCGGAGTACGCAACGTCCTCGGCTGACCCGAACGCATGACCTAGCTGCGCGACCGATGCCGAAGCCGATGCCTACGACCGAACGGTTCGAGGATGGGTACTACTCGTGATTGGCCGCGCGCAGACAGAAGCAAGAAGCTGACCGCTAGGTGGGGGAGCGGGCGCGGCTGCTCGGGCAGGAATCGCCGAGCACCTTCACCCGTCCAGCCCGGCGAGCGGGGTCACCCGTTCGCCCTGGACAGAATGCCTCGCCCTTGGGGACTGAGGATTCTTGCCGGTGGCGAACACCGCGCCGGCCCGGACCAGCGCTACTGAGACAGGCGTCGCTGACCGCGTGCCCACGGGCTAAGTGGCGCCATGCGAAAACTCATAGTCCAGCAGTGGGTTACCGTCGACAACATAGCCGCCGAGGAAGACGGCGGCCTCAGCTTCGTGTCGGGGGAGCCCTTGTCCGAAACGGACACCCGTGCGTTCAAGGCGAACGTGATGGGGTTCATCGACTCCGTCGACACGATGATTCTGGGCGCGAATACCTACAATCAGAACAAGGACTACTGGCCGTACGCCGATGAGCAGGGCGAGTACGGCGAGAAGCTCAACAACCTCACCAAGTTCGTCGCCTCGTCGAAGCTGGATGACGCGCCTTGGGGCGACTTTCCCGCCGCGACCGTGACGCGCGACCCGGTCGCCACCATTCGGGAGCTTAAGGAGCAGGGCGGCAAGGACATCTGGCTGTGGGGGAGCCTGAGGCTCATGTATTTCCTCATGGACGCCGGCGTCGTCGACGAAGTCCGGATGCTGGTCTGCCCGGCGTCACCGGGAGTTCCACACTCTCGATTCTTCCCGGATCGTCGAGTGCCCCGCGTCAGCGCATCCCTCCGGATCAAGCGGATGGCACGACCTCGCACATAGAGTGATTCCTACTGGTGACCCGGAGTATTGGCGGAGGCGGTGATACTTCATCAGATGCAATCGTCGCTATTCAACTTGACATAATGTAGATTATCGGCGTTTGAGGCACGGGAGTAGAAGTAGCTGCAAGAACTCCCGTCCACTGAGGAATTCATCGAACGACACTCGACTCTGCCGCGGCCTATGCCGGCTACGTAGCTGCTGTCAGCGAGGTCTGCCGGGGCCGCTAAGCCAGCATGCCAAGGGCTGGAAGCACCTGAGAGACTTTCATCATGACCATCGACATCAAAGCCATGCTCCATCGGGTCGTAGCTGAGGTGTTCGACGAGAACTTCGCCTTGGCGAACGTCAGCTCAAGCGATGATTCCTGGCTCCATGGCGTCCATGTGAGCAACTGCTCCGACAAGGACCGCACAGCAATTATCCGAGCCAGCTGCGGGTGGATGGACGCCCATGTCCCTGAGCTGAACGTCCAGACCATCCTTTTCGACGAAGACGACGTGGAGGCGGAGAAAGAAGCCGAGTTTCGAAGGCTCTGCTTCGTAATGCGTGCCTACCTTCAAGGGGAAGGGTGCGAATGGACAACTCCTGGCCAATGAATGCCTGCGCACGCCAGTTAAAGTACGAGAGTCACAGTGGCCACGAGAACGCCATCATTGCCGAAACGCTTCGACTAACACCGTCCGATGAATTCCTGCGCATGACAGTTAAGTACGACGAGCTCACCGTCCTGCGCGCCACCGCCGCCATCGTGGTTAAAAGGGCCGAGTGCAAATCGTTCGTGATCAGATTTTCGGAAAGATTTTCCCTGATCCAGCGCATTACCGGCCGTCCGACGAAGTGCCGTACAGACTAAGCAGGCTCTTGCCTTGCAGCTTCTGATGGCCCCCGGATACATGCCTATGTGTAAGCGCAATTGCTGCGTCCCACATCAACACGTCCTCTGCCGTTTAGCCTGCCGCCCACTGTCGGGTTAATAAGGGCGTGCGAGCATTCCGGCTACGACCCGGATCCACCCAGGTATGCGTCCTTAACTACAGACGGCGTTGCGCCCTGGAGGACCCAGCGGTTGCCATCCGGATCACCGAAGTAGGCAAACTGCACTCCGCCCATGTCCTGGATCTCGCTGATATCGGCACCGCGGCTCACGAGCTCGGCGCGTACAGCGCCCAGGTCGGGTACGACGAGCTGCAGTCCCTCAAGGGTGCCCGGCGTCATGCTGGTCATTCCCGTGCCGATCACGATGGAGGCAGCCGAACCTGGCGGAGTGAGCTGCACCACCCTCATTCCGGGGATGTGCTCAACGTCGTGATCGAGCACAAAGCCCAGCTTCTCGGTATAGAACGATTTCGACGCGTCGACATCGGCCACCGGTACCTGAACAACTTCAAGGCGCATCTCCATGCGTCTCACAGTACCGTCCGTCCGGGACGCAGCTGCGTTCGGCACGACTGCTGGAATTGACGAAACCCCCACTGTCCCCTCCATTGGCGAAGCTCCGGTCAGGTGGTCGACCGAAGGTTCGGCCATTGTGCCCGGCTACACCTGAGGGCTTGCTGAGAAGGCGGGCAGCGGGTCGAAGGCCCCATCGAAAACGGAAGTGATCCCGCTCCCCCGGCCCATGCCATGACTCCGGCATCCCGGCGAAATGAGGAACGGCATCCGCCGCCGAAGCACTCCGTTGGGCCGGGCAATGGCGTCCGGGCATTTTCCCTCCGAGTTCTGAGGGAAATCTCAGGAATGGCTTTTAGTGTGGCGTCAGGCCCCCGAGTTATCGGCTTGGCGGACCTGCCGCTAGGAAAGCCCCCGCAACGCCTCGAAGGCGCCGGGGGCTTTTCTTGTGCCGCCACTGAGCCTCCACGCCAGCCGCGAGATCGTGAACCAAGCCGGCCGGCTGCCGGCCACTGAACGGGTCTTGATCCGACGTCGGCCTGCTCCACCGAGGGCTGGATCGTGCCACCTTGTAGTTGCCTTGGGCACCCCCCGGAACGAGGGGACTTTTTTCGGGGATCGCGTCCTCGGTCCAAGGTTTTCCGGAGAAGTGCACCCAATCATGGGCGCGTCCTATCCCTCGAATCGGCAGGTGTGCCATGAAACTCTCAGCCAGATCCGGCCTGGCAGTGCAAGATAAGCCCCCAGGCCCCAACCAACTACCCCCCGCCCGGCGCCAGCGGCGACGCGTCGCCGGCAAGTACTCCGGAAAGTTCCGGCTGGTCAGCGCAGCGACAGCCCTCGCCCTCCCAATGGCCATGGGGTTGCCAGTCATCGCAGCCCAAGCCGCAACCGCCCCCGTCGGGCAGGGCTTCACCGTCACTGCCTCGGACCTGGCCTTCATCCTCAAGCAGATCAAGATCGCCGAAGCCCACGTGGCAAACACGACGTCGGCGACCGGCCCTTGCGGTGCCTTGGTCGGAACCGGTCCGAACCAGATCCCAGATGCGCTGACGTCCTACGGCCTGCGGACGGTGGACGGCACGTGCAACAACCTGATCCCGGGTCGGGAGAAATTCGGTGCAGCAGACCAGCCCTTCCCGCGCTACACCAAGCCCGTCTTCAAATCCGCCGAGGACACGCCGCCTGGCTTCGGTCCGTCCGGCCCCTCCTCCTATGCGCAGAAGAAGGGCAATGTCTTCGATTCGCAGCCGCGTGAGATCAGCAACCTGATCGTCGACCAGACGTCGACCAACCCGGCTGCCGTGGCGGCTGCCGCATTCCCGGTCAGGACGCAGGGAAACCCAGGCCTTTTCCCGTGCACCACGGACCCGAATCCCGGGCCCCCGCCCGTTGACGGCGTTCCCGCCGGCTGCGTGCCGTCGCACAAGACCCTGTTCATCCCGAACGTGACCACCGACGTCGGCCTCTCACCGCCCTACAACTCCCTGTTCACCTTCTTCGGCCAGTTCTTCGACCACGGTGTCGACCAGACCGTCAAGAGCGGCGGTACGGTCTTTGTGCCGCTCCACGCTGATGACCCGCTGATCGCCGGACCGGACCACATCCTCGGCAACGCCGACGATCTGCCCGCGAACCAGCGGTTCATGGTGCTGACACGGGCGCAAAACCAGCCCGGCCCCGACGGCATCCTGGGCGACGACCCCACAACCCTGGTCGACGAGAGCGCCGACGACATTCAGGATGCCAACAACACGGACTCGCCCTGGGTGGACCAGAGCCAGACGTACACCTCGCACCCGTCGCACCAAGTGTTCGTCCGCGAGTATGTGAACAACGCTTCAGGCAAGCCGGTTTCCACTGGACGTCTCCTGGGCGGACTGCCCGCGGGCCAGACCTATCTCAACTCCCCGGACGGAACCACGGGCATGGCTACCTGGGCTTCTGTCAAGAAGCAGGCCCATGACCTGCTCGGGCTCAAGCTCGTCGACACGGACGTGACCAACATCCCGATGCTGGCCACAGACCCGTACGGCAAGTTCATTCCCGGCCCGGCGCGCGGCCTGCCGCAGTATGTAACGGCGACCGGTCTTGTCGAGGGACAACTCGACGACCCGTTGACGACAACGGTAGACGAGACCGTACCTGTGCCTGCCAACACGCTGCACTTTGACACGCCTTTCCTGACCGACATCGCGCACAATGCGGACCCGAGCCCCGCCGACTCAGACCACAACC
This sequence comes from Burkholderia sp. RS01, assembly GCF_039748055.1. Classification (NCBI taxonomy): domain Bacteria; kingdom Pseudomonadati; phylum Pseudomonadota; class Betaproteobacteria; order Burkholderiales; family Burkholderiaceae; genus Burkholderia; species Burkholderia sp. RS01. The sequence goes on along the minus strand of NZ_JBDLAK010000005.1, from coordinate 202,152 downwards.
CGGCGACTCCGCCTGTTGCACCGACTGCGGATACCGATAAGGTCCCGTCGGCCGACTTCGCCAACCAGCCCGCTGGAACCTACGACGACGAAATGCTCGACGCACACTTCATCGCCGGTGACGGCAGGGTCAACGAGAACATCGCGCTGACCACGATCCACCAGATCTTCCACTCCGAGCACGATCGGCTGGTGGAGGACTTCAAAAACACGTTGACCAGCGACAACTCGGCCACAGGCGTCGCGGCCCTGGCGGAATGGAAGCTTGCCTCTGGCACCACCGACGGCTGGAATGGTGAGCGCCTCTTCCAGGCCGCCCGGTTCGTCACAGAGATGGAGTACCAGCATCTGGTGTTCGAGGAATTCGCACGCAAGGTCCAGCCCGCAATTCAGCCCTTCCACGTCTACCACTCTGACATCAACCCCGCGATCCACGCTGAGTTCGCCCACGCCGTGTATCGCTTCGGGCACTCGATGCTGGACGACACGGTCGCCCGAACCAACATAGGTGGGTCGGACAACTCGGTCCCGCTGCTCACGGCGTTCCTGAATCCGCCGGAGTATTTCAACGGCGGTTCGGCTGGCGTTCTCACTCCTGAGCAGGCCGCCGGCAGCGTCGTCATGGGCTCCTCGGACCAGGTGGGTAACGAGCTCGACGAGTTCGTCACGGAGACGCTCCGCAACAACCTGCTGGGGCTCCCCCTGGACCTGCCCACGTTGAACATGACGCGGGCCCGTGATGCGGGCGTCCCGCCATTGAACAACGTCCGCAGGCAGATCTTCGGCGCAACCAATGACGGCCAGCTCGCACCGTACACCAGCTGGTCGGATTTCGGTCAGCACCTCAAGCACCCTGAGTCGCTGATCAACTTCGTCGCGGCGTACGGCAAGCACCCGTCCATCACCAGCCAGACAACCCTGGCCGGCAAGCGGGCGGCGGCCAAAGCCATCGTGGACCCGACCTCCGCACCGGCAACCGACCCCGCGGCTATTCCGGCAGACGCTGCGGCCTTCATGTTCGGTACGGGAGCGTACGCGAACACCCCCGACGGCGTGACCGTCACTGGTGTCGACGACGTCGACCTTTGGGTTGGAGGGCTCGCGGAGATCACGAACCTATTCGGCGGCCTGTTGGGCACCACGTTCAACTACGTCTTCGAGAACCAGTTGACCGATCTGCAGAACGGGGACCGGCTGTACTACCTGGCACGCACGCCCGGCATGAACCTCCGCTCCCAGCTCGAGGGCAACTCGTTCGCAGAGATGATCCAGCGCAACACAGACGGCACCAACACGCTGAAGGCCGACGCATTCGCCACGGCCGACTGCAAGTTCCAGCTTTCGAACCTGGACGGAACGCCCGCAGGGTTCGCAGCCAACGGGTCCACCGTTGCCGACGACGTGACGACCCCCGGCTGTGACGAGTCCAAGCTGCTGCTGCGCAAGCCTGACGGGACCATCCAGTACCGCCAAGTCAACAGCGTGGATCCCGTGGGGATCAACGGGCAGTCCGTCTACAACGGCACGCCGGGCATCGACAGCATCTTTGGCGGCAACGACAACGACACCTTCTGGGGCGGCGCGGGCAATGACGTCATCGAAGGCAACGGGGGCGACGACGTTGCCTTGGGCGGCGACGGCAATGACCGCATCACGGACCTCGCCGGCGCCGACGTCCTCAAGGGCGGTCCCGGCAATGACTACCTCAACGCCGGAATCGGGGACGACATCATGATGGGCGGCGACGGCCAGGACTTCACCAACGGCGGAGCCAACGACAATGAGACGTTTGCCGGCCCCGGCAACGACTTCATCCGGGCTGGCGACGGTGCGGATGCGGTATTCGGCGACGGCGGGGACGACTGGATCCAGGGCGGTTCCGGACAGGACCTGCTGCAGGGCGACCACGGTGCTCCGTTCTTCGACGATCCGGCCCAGACCAAACCGGGCAACGACATAATGGTCGGCCAGGTGGGCGAGAACGACTATGACGCCGAAGGCGGCGACGACATCATGGCGGCCAACGCGGCCATCGACCGCTTCGCCGGTGCGGCCGGTTTCGACTGGGCGACCCACCAGTACGACACTGTGGGCGCAAACGACGACATGAAGATCAACCAGGTCCTCGCCGGCCTGCCGATCCAACTTGTGGTCAACCGCGACCGGTGGCAGGAAACAGAGGCCAACTCCGGTTCCGCCTTCAACGACGTCATCAAGGGCGACGACGTTGTCCCCACTGCCGTGGGCGGTGCAGGCTTCAGCGGCTGCGACGTCCTCGACCAGGCAGGCATCGACAGGATTGCGGGCCTCGGCGCCATCCTCCCGGCTCCTAGCACCCCGCTCGCCCCTATCGCCGCAGCTTCCGCCATGGGCGCCTGCCCGCTCGACGGCCCCGTCTGGGGAGATGGCAACATCCTCCTCGGCGGCCTGGGCAGCGATAAGATTGAAGGCCGCGGCGGCAACGACGTGATCGACGGCGACCGGTACCTCCAGGTGCGGATCAGCGTGCGGACCAACGCCGCCGATCCTACTTCGGAAATCGGCAGCACCGACCTCATGGAGCACACCTACCAGGCGGGCAACCCCCATACCCTGGAAGCAGATGTTGCCGCCGGTGTCATCGACCCCGGCAACCTGGTCGCAGTCCGCGAGGTCATTACCCCCACGGCAACACAGGCCGCAAGCGACATCGACACGGCGGTATTCTCCGGCCCGCAGGCCAACTATACCGTCACCACCACCGGCGGCGACGGCAGCGTTGGGTCGGCGGGGTCGACCACCACGGTGACCGACAACGTGGGCACTGATGGCACTGACACCCTCCGCAACATCGAGGCGCTTGCGTTCTCCGACACCGTTGTCACCAACGCTCCGGTGATCGGCGTTGCGACCGCCGGCAACGCGAGGGCCACAGTTACCTGGACAGCGCCGACCGTCGGCGTCGCCAGCAGCTTCAACGTGAAGGTGCTGGATGTCACGACCAACCCAGCCGGAGTCCAGGTGGGAGCCTTGCTCCCCGCAGCCGGCACGGACACGAGCCTGGTGGTTCCTGGCCTGACCAACGGGAATCACTATGTTTTCCAGGTCTCGGCAACCAACGCACAGGGCACCAGCCCGTTCTCGGCAGCATCCAACGTAGTCACTCCGGCGCCAACGGCGGAACTGACTGTTGCGGACGCTCCGACCCTCGTGACCGCAACTGCCGGTGACGGCACGGCAACGCTCAACTGGACCGCTCCGGCCTCGGACGGCGGCTCGCCCATCACCGGATTCACCGTGCGTGCCTTCGACGGAACCACGTTGGCTGCGACCCAGCCGGTCACCGGCAACGTGACCACCGCCGTCGTTACTGGGCTCACCAACGGGACTGCCTATACGTTCGACGTGGCGGCGGTCAACGCAGTAGGCACTGGAACGGCCTCGGCCGCCTCCGCGGCAGTGACACCTGCAGCACCAGTGACACTGGTAGCTCCGGGAGCCGCCCGCAGCGCCGCCGGTGTGGCCGGCAATGCCCAGGTAACCCTCAGTTGGCTCGCTCCGCTGCCGGTACCCAACGCGGCACCGGTCACGGGCTTCGAAATCCGCACGTTCGTAGGGACCAGCACCACCCCCGTGCGGACAACAACTGTAGGAACGGGCACCAGTGCAGTGGTGAACACCCTGATCAACGCGACCGGCTACACCTTCGATGTTGCAGCGACCAGTACCGCAGGAACGGGGGCACGGTCGGCCCGCACGGCCCTCGTGACGCCCCGCTCGGAGTTCATCGCTCCGACCGTGACGGCCAGGACGCCAGCTGCTGGCGCCAGGTCCGTCAACCAAGGAGGCAACGTGACCGCGACGTTCAGCGAAGCGGTCGCAAATGTCGGCACCGGAACGTTCGCCCTGCGGCTCAACGGTTCGGCGACCGCGATCCCCGCCACGGTGACGTACAACAACGCCACGAGGACGGCGACGCTGGATCCGAATGCGAACCTGCTGCCGGACCGCACGTACACCGCATCGATGTCCTCGATCAGGGATACGGCCGGCAACACGATCGCGTTCACGTCGTGGCAGTTCACCACCGGCCCGGCGCCCACGCTGGTTTCGGTATCACCGGGCATCGGCACCACCGGAGCCCGCCGCACCGCCGACATCACGGCGCGGTTCAGTGAGAACATCACCGGCGTTTCGGCGGCCACTGTACGGGTCACGAGAGTGTCCAACGGCGCAACTGTCACTGCCGCTCTCGGGTTCAACAGCACGAACCGGACGCTGACCATCAACCCGGGCTCCACCCTCCTGGCCAACACGCAATACCGGGTCACCATCACCGGCGGCACCGGAGCAGTCCGCGACCTCGCGGGCAACCCGTTCGCCACCCGCACCTGGGTGTTCACGACGGGATCCGCCCTCTAGGGCTACGGGGCGGCCGGGCCCCTAACCCCGGCTCGAACGAAGTCAGACGTCCGGCCCGTCGCGCAAGCGGCGGGCCGGACGTCTGCAGCTCCACGGCGAAAACCCTTGAGGTGAAGAACAAGCCGGCCGAGGGCTGGGTACGCCCCGGGGCGCCCGGCATTGCTTTCCGTCAGCTCCCGACGTAGGCCGCGAGGTGCTCTCCGGTGAGGGTGGAACGCGCGGCTACCAGGTCGGCTGGCGTGCCCTCGAAGACGAGCCTGCCGCCGTCGTGGCCGGCGCCCGGGCCGAGATCGATGATCCAGTCGGCGTGCGCCATCACCGCCTGGTGGTGCTCGATGACGATGACCGACTTTCCGGACTCCACAAGGCGGTCAAGAAGGCCCAGCAGGTTCTGGACGTCGGCTAGGTGGAGGCCGGTGGTAGGTTCGTCGAGAACATAGATGTCGCCTTTTTCGGCCATCTGGGTGGCGAGCTTGACGCGCTGCCGCTCGCCGCCGGACAGCGTCGTGAGCGGCTGGCCCAGCGTGAGGTAGCCGAGCCCGACGTCCACGAGCCGGTCGAGGATTTTGTGGGCCGCCGGTGTGCGTGCCTCGCCTTCCCCGAAAAACCCCTCCGCCTCGGTCATCGACATGGCCAGCACTTCGGCGATGTTGCGGCCGCCCAGCTTGTATTCCAGGACTGATGCCTGGAACCTCCTGCCCTCGCAGTCCTCGCAGGTGGACTCCACGGTGGCCATAACACCCAGTTCGGTGAAGATGACGCCGGCGCCGTTGCAGGTGGGACAGGCGCCTTCCGAATTGGAGCTGAACAGCGCCGGCTTGACCCCGTTGGCCTTCGCGAACGCCTTGCGGATCGGCTCGAGGAGGCCCGTGTACGTCGCCGGGTTGCTGCGGCGCGACCCCTTGATGGCACCCTGGTCGATCACCACAACACCGTCGCGGCCGGCCACCGAACCTTGAATCAAAGAGCTCTTGCCCGAACCCGCGACACCCGTGACCACACACAGGACGCCCAGTGGAATGTCGACGTCGACCGCCTGAAGGTTGTGCGTCGAGGCACCGCGCACCTCGAGCCTGCCGGACGGCGTGCGCACATATTCCTTGACCGCGGCCCGGTCGTCCAGGTGGCGGCCGGTGATGGTGTCGCTCCCCCGCAGGCCGTCGACGCTTCCCTCGAAGCAGACTCTGCCACCCTCGGTGCCGGCGCCGGGGCCAAGGTCAACGACGTGGTCGGCGATGGCGATGGTCTCCGGCTTGTGCTCGACGACGAGCACGGTGTTGCCCTTGTCGCGCAGCTGCAGCAGCAGCTGGTTCATCCGCTCGATGTCATGCGGGTGCAGGCCGATGGTCGGCTCGTCAAAGACGTAGGTGACGTCGGTGAGGGACGAGCCGAGGTGCCGGATCATCTTGGTGCGCTGTGCCTCTCCCCCGGAGAGCGTGCCCGCGGGCCGGTCCAAGGAGAGGTAACCCAGCCCGATTTCGGCGAACGAGTCGAGCAGGTGCTGCAGGCCTTTGAGGAGCGGCGCGACCGACGGCTCGTCGAGTTCGCGGACCCACCCGGCCAGGTCGCTGATCTGCATTTCGCACAGGTCCGCGATGTTCTTGCCTTGGATCTTCGAGGACCTGGCCTCCGGGCTGAGCCGTGTCCCTTCACACTCCGGGCAGGCCTGGAAGGTGATGGCGCGCTCCACGAAGGCCCGGATGTGGGGCTGCATCGCGTCGACGTCCTTGGAGAGCATAGATTTCTGGATCTTCGGGATCAGGCCCTCGTAGGTGAGGTTGATGCCCTCGACCTTGATCTTGGTTGGCTCCTTGTAGAGAAGGTCGTTCAGTTCCTTCTTCGTGAACTTCGCAATCGGCTTGTCCAGGTCGAACCCTGCACCCCTGAAGATGCGACCGTACCAGCCGTCCATGCTGTAACCCGGAACGGTCAGGGCACCTTCGCCGAGCGACTTGCTCTCGTCGTACAGCGCAGTCAGGTCGAAGTCGGAGACCGAGCCCATGCCCTCGCAACGCGGACACATGCCGCCCAGATACACCGCACCGTGCACCACACTCTTCTCGACCCGGCCCCCGGCCTTCTCCGTGCTCAACACCCCGCTTGCCTTGCGCGTGGGGACGTTGAAGGAGAACGCCGTGGGGGGCCCCACGTACGGCTGTCCCAGCCGGCTGAAGAGGATCCGAAGCATGGCGTTGGCATCCGTGGCGGTGCCCACCGTGGAACGCGGGTTGGCGCCCATCCGCTCCTGGTCCACGATGATCGCCGTCGTGAGGCCTTCGAGCAGGTCCACTTCGGGCCGGGCCAGGTTCGGCATGAAGCCCTGCACGAAGGCGCTGTAGGTCTCGTTGATCATCCGCTGCGACTCTGCAGCGATGGTGCTGAACACCAGCGAGCTCTTGCCCGAGCCGGAGACGCCGGTGAATACCGTGAGCCGCCGCTTCGGGAGTTCGACGCTGATGTCCTTGAGGTTGTTCTCACGCGCGCCCTGCACGCGGATCAGATCGTGGCTGTCGGCAGGCTCCAGCGCGGGCGACTGCGTGTCCGTCCTCGTGACAATGCTCATCGTGGCTCCATCGGTTGAGGGGCCGCCTTCGCGGCCTCCGTCGGCGTCGTCTGGCTCTATCTAACCAGCTTCGGGCGCAGTGTCCGGTCCGGTCTCGCCCGGCCCCGCGGCGGAACAGGACCCGGGAAAGTTATTTGTCTTCAAGCAGCCCGAGGACGTTGCCGTCAGGGTCGGTGACGGTGGCCACCATGCGGCCGCCGCCGACGTCGTGCACCGGCTCCTTCACGGTGGCACCGGCGGCGGTCACCTCGGCCAGCTTCGCCTCGATGTCCGGCACGTGCCAGTAGGCCACCGGTGAGGTCATGGCCTGCGGCCCGCCGCCGGGCACCAGTCCGATGTGCTGGCCGGCGGCATCGAAGCCGACGTAGTAGGGCCCCTCGGTCTGCGGCGCTACGCCGAGCAGGGCGGCGTAAACGGCTGTTGCAGCCGCCAGGTCGGAAACGGGATGCAGTACGGTCTTGATTCCCTGGGTTGAAGAGCCGGTCATGGTCACTCCTGAGGTGTTGGATCTGGTCGGGATGGTTAGGCTGAGGACGAACGGAAAGTCCGGAAAGGCAGCCCGGTCGCCCGGCCGGCAATTTCGCCGTCGGTTGTTCGCCTTCGTCGTGCGCAGGCCACGAAAGGACGCCGGACCGCCGGGCTGGTCACATGCGAGATCGTGCCATGTGCTACCGGAGTTGTCTAGCGCCGCCAAGGACCTCTGCCGCTGAGCCAAGACCGCTTCAGCGGGGACGAGGAACTCTTCTCGGCCGGGCTGAAGATGCTGGTCAGGGGCATGATCCGGTCCGGGCACATCCATTGTCTTAAGCTCCGGTGTCGCTAAGAATGAACGAATGACGGTCTATGTGCGCGCCCTCGAAACTGCTGTTCCGCCGACATTGCTTGTCCAGACGGAAGCCCGTGACGTCTTTGCCGCCCAGCCCGGCCTGACACGGCTCGGTTCACGGCTGGTGGCCACGTGCTTCGACTCGGCCGCGATTGACACGCGGTACACGGCGGTCGAGGAACTGACCATGGATTCCCGGGCGGACAATCCGCAATTTTTCGACCCCGGCACCGGCCTGCTCCGCAGTCCCAGCACCAAGGCCCGCAACGACCTCTTCGCCACCGAGGCCACGAAGCTGTTCATCGAGGCCGCCGGCGCGGCCGTGGCTGCGTGCGCCGGCATCGATCCACCCGACATAACTCACCTCATCACCGTCTCCTGCACGGGATTCTTCAACCCCGGCCCTGACTACAAGATCGTGCGCGCCCTGGGGCTCAACCCGGCGGTGCAGCGGTACCACCTGGGCTTCATGGGCTGCTATGCGGCGTTCCCGGCGCTCCGTGCCGCCAAGTCCTTCTGCGAGGCGGATCCGGAGGCCGTTGTCCTCATCGTGTGCGCAGAGCTGTGCTCGCTCCATGTCCGGACGTCCAACGATCCGGACGCCATCATGGGGTCCGCGCTGTTCGCGGACGGCGCCGCGGCCGCCGTCGTGACGGCGCGGGAGGTTCCCGAGTCAACGGCGCTGTTCCAGCTGGACCACTTCGAGACCGTCCTGACCCCCGTGGGTGAAGACTCAATGGCATGGAACATCGGTGATGAGGGCTTTGAAATGGTCCTCGGAAACTACGTGCCGCACATCATCGACGACCACATCGTGGGCGCCCTGGAGCCGCTGCTGGCCCGCGACGACTCGCTGAGCGGACTCCCGTACCGGAACATCACGCACTGGGCCATCCACCCCGGCGGCCGGAGCATTCTGGACAAGGTCCAGTCCCGGCTCGAGCTCACGGACGAACAGCTGGTCCCGGCCCGCGAGACGCTGCGGAATTTCGGCAACATGAGCAGCGCCACGGTGCTGTTTGTCCTCAAGCACATCCTCGACCTCCCGCCGCGTGAAGGCGATGAACGCATCTGCTCAATGGCTTTTGGGCCCGGGCTGACCGTGGAAACCGGACTCTTCACCAAGGTTCGGCAACCCCTGCCGGACATTCCGGTGCCCGCCGGTGAGGCCGAATCGTCCCTCGCCTGACCCGTCATGGGAATCCTGGGAACCCGCGACACCCACGCCGTTGAAGAGATGGACCGGCCGGACTGCGACCCGGACCGCCTTGACCGCACCTACAGGCAGTTTGCGCTGGTCAACCGCGCTTTGTCCGGCTGGCACGGCCTGTATCGCCGCAGGGTACGGCCGCTCCTCCCACGGACGGGCCCGGCCACTCTCCTGGACATAGGCTCCGGCGGAGGTGACGTGGCCCTGATGTTCGCCCGCTGGGCCGCCACGGACGGAATTGATCTCCGGGTCACCGGCATCGATCCGGACGAGCGGGCCTACCGCTTTGCCGCGAACCGGGAGCCGTCGCCGGGTGTGCGGTTCCGCCAGGCCACGAGCGCCGAGCTTGTCGCGGAGGGCGCGGCATACGACGTCGTGATTTCGAACCATGTGCTGCATCATCTGAACGCGCGCGAACTGCAGTCATTCCTCGGCGACTCGGCCGCGCTGGCCCGGGGTGCTGCGTTCCACAACGACCTCCGGCGCAGCGCGGCGGCCTACGCCCTGTTTGCGGCCGCCGCGCTGCCGCTGACAGGCTCGTACATCCGGCGCGACGGCCTGACCTCCATCAGGCGCAGCTACACCGTTCCGGAACTCGCCGCCGTCGTCCCCAACGGCTGGACAGCCGAGCCCCACTCCCCGTTCCATTGCCTGCTCACTTACCGCAAGGGGGCTGCATGACCGATGTCCTGATCGTGGGCGGCGGGCCGGTGGGCCTGTATCTGGGCGCGCTGTTGCTGCAGCAAGGGGTGTCGGTCCGGATCCTGGAGAAGCGAACCGGCCGAAACGCCCACACGAGGGCCATCGGCATCCATCCCCCGGCACTCGCCGCCCTGGACCGCATCGGGGTGGCCTCGGCGCTCGTCGCCCAGGGTATCCCGATCCGCCGCGGTCAAGCTGTCAGTGCCGGCCGCGAGATCGCGGACATGCCGTTTGGGCCGGTGTCCGACCGCTACCCCTTTGTCCTCGCCGTTCCCCAGCCGGTCACCGAGTCAGTCCTTGAGAGGCGCCTTCTTGAGCTCGACGGCGGCGCGCTGCTGCGCGGGGCTGAGGTGACGGACATGCACGACGACGGGGGCCGGGTCACGCTGGACGTCGCCGGGGCCGGCACCGGCGCGGGCGGTGCGGCGGGGCTGTCCGCCGCGCTCGCGGTCGGGGCGGACGGCGCCAATTCGACCGTGCGCCGGCTGCTGTCAGTGCCTGCTCGCGAAAAGCGGTATCCGGACCACTACCTGATGGGCGATTTTCCCGAATCCACCGCTTATGGCAGTGATGCGGCCCTGTTCCTCGAGGAAGACGGCATAGTGGAGTCCTTTCCGCTGCCCGGCGGCGTGCGCCGGTGGGTGGTCAGGCTGGCGCGCCCGCCGGTCCGTCCAGACGCCGCCGATCTCGCCGGGCTCGTCGCGGCCAGGACAGGGGTGGCGGTGGACGCCTCCTGCAACAGCATGCTCAGCAGCTTCGGCGTGCGCTCGCGGCTGGCCTCCCGCATGGTGGCCGGCAGGACGGCGCTTATCGGGGACGCCGCCCACGAAATTAGCCCCATCGGCGGCCAGGGCATGAACCTTGGCTGGCTCGACGCCGAGGCCCTGCTGCCGGTCATCGTTGCCGCACTGAACGGCGAGCCGACCGGCACCGCGCTTCGCTGCTTCGATGCGCAGCGCCGCCGGGCCGCCACGGCAGCCAGGCGCCAGGCGGAGGTAAATATGGCGCTCGGCAGGCCGCTCCCGGGCGGCGTGCTGCGGGCCCGAAACGCTGCCATCGCCCGGGTGGCTGCGGTTCCGGCGTTCAATGAGTTCGTGGCCAGGCGCTTCACCATGCAATGAGCCGGCAGTCCTCATGCGGTGGCGCGGTCCCGGGCCTAGACTGCAAGCATGCGTTCGCGACCGTGGACAGCCCGACGCCGGAACATGGGTGCCGCCGTCGTTCTCGCCGCAGCGGCGTTACTGGCACCGGCAGCATGCAGCCTGCCCGAGGCGACCCGCACGCCGCCGAGTCCGTCGGCCGGTACTCCGACGGCGCCGCCCCTCACGGCCATGGTGAACCAGTTCCGGGACAACTACGGGAAGCAGATCGTCGAGATCCAGCTGACCAACAACAGCTCACACACGATCACAGTCCAGGCAGCGGGCCTCGGCACCCCGCTCTTCGCCGCCGGGATTGCCTGGCGGGCCTCGCCGGACGGAGCCGGGATTCCGCCCGGTCAGGCCAAGAGCCTGCCGGCGCACCTGACGGCCGCCAACTGCGCGGCGGGCACCGGCACCGGGAGTCCCGGCGACGCCCAGGATCCTGTGTCCGTCACGGTCCGGCTGTCGCCCGGCGGTGCGCACGAGAGCCTCCCCGCCACGGACCCGTTTGGTGTCCTCCCGCGGAACAACACCGAACAGTGCCTGGCCAGGGACGCGGGCTCCGTGGCCACGATTGGTCTTGGGCCGGCGCTTGAAATCTCCCGCGATGGCAAGGGTGCCCTGCTGCGGCTCTCCGTCCGTCCGTCGGTCCGCACTCCGCCCGAACAGCAGGGCGGCGCCAGCCGGCTGGTCATCGAGCGCATCGACGGCACGCCGCTGCTGGCCGAGGACCCGGCAAGGCCTTGGCCGCTGGACTTGACCGTAGACGCCGGTGGTCCCGCCCAAGAACTCGAACTCGGAATCCGCCCGGCCCGCTGCGATCCGCATGCCGTGGCCGAGGACAAGGTAGGCACCGTCATCCCGCTGCGCGTCAGGGTGGGCGCCCGGACGGGCATCCTAAAGATCGCTGCGGACAGGGATCTGAGGGGCAGGATCCTTGACTTTGTCACGGTCGCGTGTGCCCGCACCACTAGGCTGTCCCCATGAGCCAAGCATCACCGCCTACGTCCCTCAGCCCGGCCACAATCCGGGAACTCGTGCAGGAAATGCTCGCCGCGGACACGTTGCCGCCCATCGTGCAGGCCGGCCACCCGGTGCTGCGCCAGCACGCCGCGCCGTTCGACGGCCAGCTGGAAGCGGCTGAACTCAGCCAGCTCATAGCGCTGATGAGGAAGGTCATGCACGAGGCCCCCGGGGTCGGGCTGGCCGCCCCGCAACTGGGCATTCCGCTGCAGCTGGCCGTCCTTGAGGACCAGTTCGAAATCGACGAGGAAACCGCCGCGGCTCGCGGCCGGGTTCCGCTGGACTTCTTCGCAATCCTCAACCCGTCCTACACTCCGCTCGGCGACGCGACTGCGGCGTTCTTCGAAGGGTGCCTCTCCGTCTCGGGGCTGCAGGCCGTGGTGGAGCGCCCGGAGCGGGTCCGTCTCGACTTCGTGACACCGGAGGGCGGGCCGGCCAGCCGGGACTTTTCCGGCTGGCAGGCTCGGATCGTCCAGCATGAGACCGACCACCTGCAGGGAACGCTGTACCTCGACCGCGCCGAACTTCGCTCGCTCAGCACCAACAGCGAGTACGGCGCACGCTGGGCGGAGCCGGGCATCGGCAGAGCCCGGCAGGAACTCGGCTTCATGGGCGGGCGGCCGGGAAGTGCCGGCACGCCTGACGCGTCGGGCCAGCGGGACGCGTCGGGCTAGCTGGACGGGTCAGGCTGGCTGGACGGCCCGGGATTCCCGGCGGTGGGCAGGAACCGCGACCACCACGCCAGGATGTGCTCAAAACGCTGCCGGCGGTGATGCGGCGTGCCGGACCGCGAGAGCTCGTGATCCTCCCCGGGGAACACAAGGAAGGCCGACTCCACACCCTGCTGCTTCAGCATGGTGAAGTACCGCTGGCCCTGTTCCACCGGGCAGCGCAGGTCGTCCTCGCTGTGGATCACGAGGGTGGGTGTCCTGACGGCGGCAATCGCTGCCATGGGACTCTGTGCCGCCACCAGCTCTTCCGAGCGGCCGTTATATTCGCCCCCGAAGAACCACCCGATGTCCGATGATCCGGCAAAGCTGACGGGATCCAGGAAGCCGCGTTCCACGATGGCCGCTTTGAAACGGTGGTCCTGGCTGATGGTCCAGGCGGTGAGGTAGCCGCCGTAGGAGCCGCCCATGATTCCCACGGCATCCTGATCCAGCGAGGAGAATTTCTCCACGGCACCGTCGAGGAAGGCGAGCACGTCCTGCATGTCCACAGTTCCCATCCGCTCCTTGATGGACCTGCCGTGAGCCTGGCCGTAGCCCGCCGAGCCGCGCGGGTTGCACATCACCACCGCGTAGCCTGCCTCGGCATACACCTGCGCTTCGTCAAACAGGGCGACTGTGTACTGTGCGAACGGACCGCCGTGGATGTTCAGGAGCACCGGATGCGGGCCTTTGCCCGGGGGCATCAGCACCCACCCGTGCACGGGGTAGCCGTCGGCCGAGGGGAACGTCAGCTCATGCGGCTCAATGATTCCGGCCTCCGTGCGGAGCGCCGACGAAAAGTCCGTCAGGAGCCGGAGCTGGCCGCCTTCGAGAACACAGACGTCACCGGTCGTGGCGGAATCAGCGACGCTGACGTACACCGAGCCTCCTGCCGCAGCGGCTCCCGTAACAACCCTGTCGCCGTGGACCAGGAGCGCGTGGCTGCCGGTGGCGCTGAACTCCAGCAGCTCAACGGTGCCCTGCGCGTTGTTGACCACCAGGACGCCATCGTTTCCCCGGAGTTCAAGGCGGGCGCCCGGCGCAGCGACGTCCATGTGTTCTGCGCCGCTTAGCCCCCGCGCCCCGCCGCCTGCTGCGGGCATGACGTGCAGGACGGTGTTCTTGGCCACAAAGTCCTGGCCCGTGGTGCCGAGGTCCTGCGCCGTGAAGAACAGCCATTTTCCGTCCGACGATTCGCGGACGTCCTGGACTGTCTGCGGCCCGGCGTTGGCCTCGACGCGAGCCGTCTCGCCGCCGTCGGCCGGAACGCGGTAGATGCCGCTGACCAGGTCCTGGTCGCTGGCTTCGTGCAGGGCTGCGACGAAGTACACGGACGTCCCGTCGCTGCTGAAGGACTCGCCGGTGTGGTCTGTCGCCGCCGTGGTGAGCTGCCGGGCGTCGGGAAGGCCTGCCACTTTCGCCCCGCCGCCGGCCGCCGGGGGCTGGTTCCTGTCCTTGAGGGCGCGCCCCGCGGGCTGGACTGCCGGCTCCGTCCCCAGGTCCGGCACTTCCAGCGTGAAAAGCTGAAGCGGCTTGTCCCGGGTATACCCCACGCCATTCATCCTGTACTTGAAATCCGTGATGAGGCGGGCATCTTCACCGCCGGAACTGACGCCGTCCAGCGTGCCGTAACGCCCGGCTTCCGGCTCCCGGGAACCAAAAACAATCCGTTGGGAATCAGGCGCCCACGCGAACGATGAGACACCCAGGGCGCGGTCAGTCAGTGCCTGGGGCTCGCCGCCGGCGGCTTCCACCACGTGGAGCTGGGGCTTGCCGCCCGGTGCGGCGCGGAGAAACGCCAGCACCCGTCCGTCCGGCGAAAACGCCGGGGCCGTGTCACGGAAGCCACGGGTTATCAGCCTCGGCCGTTTTTCGGGGTCCTGCGGTACGCTCCACAGCTGACCGACGTCGGCGTCGGCCTCGAAGTCGGGACGCGTCACCGAAACGACGGCACGCGTGCCGTCGGGATGGACGGCAGGCGCGGAGACGGACTTGAGCAGCGGCAGATGTTCAGGCTTCACCCACGTGAGCCTAGCGTTTCCCGCGCGGCGTGTGAAACACCTCACGTCCCCCTTCACCGGCGCCGCAGCATCAGCCCTAGGATTGTCCGTATGCCTCCCCGCCTGCCGTCCCTGCTGTGCCCTGTCTGCCGGAAGACGCTCTCCCCCGCCTTTGGTGACGGTGACGGCGCCGCCCGGCCCCGTGCCCTGGCCTGCGCGGAGGGCCACAGCTTCGACGCCGCCCGGCCCCGTGCCCTGGCCTGCGCGGAGGGCCACAGCTTCGACGCCGCCCGGCAGGGCTATTTCAACCTGCTGGTGGGTAAGGGAACCGCCTTCCAGCCGGATTCCGCCGACATGGTGGCCGCCCGGGCCGCCTTCCTCGACGCCGGGCATTACCGGCCGCTTGCCGCCGCGGTCGCCGGCGCGGCGGCCCCCGCGCTGCAAGGCCCCGAACCGGCCGTGCTTGACTCCGGAACGGGCACGGGCCACTACCTCCGGGCCGTCCTGGACGGCGCCGGCAGCGCCGGCCGCATCGCCGCCGTAGGCCTGGACATTTCGAAGTTCGCGCTCCGGCGGGCGGCGAAACTCAACCCCGACGCCGTGAACCTGGTCAGCGACGTCTGGCAGCAGTTCCCGGTGGCGGACACCGCCGTCGATGTCGTTACCGTGGTCTTCGCGCCCCGGAACCCAGCCGAATTCGCCCGTGTCCTCAAGCCGTCGGGGCGGCTCATCGTGGTGACCCCGAGGCCAGGCCACCTCGCCGAAATTGCTAGCCAGGCCGGCATGCTCGGAATCGAACCGGCGAAGGACGAACGGCTGGCCGACGCGCTCACGGGCCACTTCGAGCTGCTGTCAGCGCAGGACGTTGATCTGGCCCTCGCGTTGTCCCCGCAGGACGTGGCCAACTTGGCGCTGATGGGCCCCGCCGGCCACCACACAGACCG
This sequence comes from Burkholderia sp. RS01, assembly GCF_039748055.1. Classification (NCBI taxonomy): domain Bacteria; kingdom Pseudomonadati; phylum Pseudomonadota; class Betaproteobacteria; order Burkholderiales; family Burkholderiaceae; genus Burkholderia; species Burkholderia sp. RS01. The sequence goes on along the minus strand of NZ_JBDLAK010000005.1, from coordinate 186,632 downwards.
GCCGGAGCTCACGGCCAGGCTCGCTGGCTTTCCCGCAGTCACCGCTGTCTCCGGGAAGTTCCGCATCAGCGTATTTGTGCCCCGAAAAACCGCAGCCGCATAACGGCTTGGCCACGTTCCGGCGCCTGCCGAAACTCCACCCCCAGCTCCCCGCCGCTTCGGTCTAGGATGGAAGAAAGTTACGGAGGGTCTGCCCCGCAGCCCCCGGAATCAAGGGGGATACGGATGTTTGAATGGCTCGGCCAAAACTGGTGGGCACTCTGGCTCACTGTCTTCCTGGTCTTCGCGGCCGTGGAAATGCTGACCCTTGATCTCTTCTTCATCATGCTTGGCGGCGGCGCCCTGGCCGGACTCGTGGCCGACTTCGCCGGCGCCGCTTTCTGGCTTCAGATCGTCGTGTTCTGCGTCGTATCGCTGCTCATGATCGCGTTCGTCCGCCCGGTCACCCTCAAGCACCTGCACAAGGGTCCGGCCGACCAGCGCACCAACGTTGACCGCCTAATCGGCGAATCCGCACTCGTCATGGAGGCGGTGTCCGCCACCGGAGGCCGGGTCAAGATCGGCGGCGACGTCTGGAGCGCGCGTTCCGAATCCGGCGTCCTGACTGAGGGCCAGCGGGTCATCGTAGCCGCCATTGACGGCGCAACGGCGGTAGTGGCACCGCAGGCCGAAACGGCCATCCAGTAACGCGGACACAAAGATTTCTGCTGCCGCTGTTCCGGTGTCAGGAGATGTGGCGGGCGATCCGCCAAGGTAGAGCTTCACTGAATTTGGGGAGAAGGAGAAGTATGGATAGCCCAGGAGGAGTCGCCGTCACTTTCGTGATGCTGGTCCTGATCGTTTTTGTCGTCATTGTGCTGGTCCGCTCGGTGCGGATCGTGCCGCAGGCCCGGGCCGGAGTGGTTGAGCGCCTCGGAAAGTACCAGCGGACCCTCAACCCCGGCCTGACCATCCTCATCCCGTTTGTTGACCGGCTGCTGCCGCTCCTGGATCTCCGCGAGCAGGTTGTTTCGTTTCCGCCGCAACCTGTCATCACAGAGGACAACCTCGTGGTGTCCATCGACACCGTGGTCTATTTCCAGGTGACTGATCCGCGGGCCGCCACGTACGAAATCGCCAACTACATCCAGGCCGTGGAGCAGTTGACCACCACCACGCTCCGCAACGTCGTCGGCGGATTGAACCTGGAAGAGGCGCTGACGTCGCGGGACCAGATAAACGGGCAGCTCCGCGGCGTCCTGGACGAGGCCACTGGCCGTTGGGGCATCCGGGTGTCCCGCGTGGAGCTGAAGGCGATTGATCCGCCCCACTCCATCCAGGATTCGATGGAAAAGCAGATGAGGGCCGAACGCGACCGCCGGGCCGCGATCCTGACAGCCGAAGGCACCAAGCAGTCGGCCATCCTGACGGCCGAAGGCCAGCGGCAGGCCGCCATCCTCAAAGCCGAGGGTGATGCCAAGGCGGCCATTCTTCGCGCCGACGGCGAGGCCCAGGCTATCCAGAAGGTCTTCGACGCCATCCACAAGGGCAATCCGGACCAGAAGCTCCTCGCCTACCAGTACCTCCAGACGCTGCCCAAGCTCGCCGAAGGCACGTCCAACAAGCTGTGGATCATTCCGAGCGAAGTGGGCGAAGCGTTGAAAGGCATTGGCAACGCGCTGGGCGGAACCAACCCGGATCCGCGCTCGGGCGATCTGTTCGGGCCCGGCCCTGATGCGGGCAAACAGCCCGAATCTTAGGCCCGCACCGAAGCAGGCTGTCCTGAAGTAGGCCGCAGAGGAAAGGGAGGCACGCCGCCAGCGTGTCTCCCTTTTTCCTCCCCGGGGCCCTCGACCCCGGCCCGGGACCTGCGCGAGCGGACAGTCCGGCGGCGGACCACGCATTGCCGTCAGTGCGGGGAAACGGTATAATAGTATATTTGTCCGGCCGGATCAGTCCGGGCGGAACAACAATGCTTGGCAAAGCGTTTCATTTAGTGATGCTACGTAGAGCAACACCGTAGTCCGGAGGCCGTGTTTTAGCCTTCGGCTAGCGCGGAGCCCGACTCCGCGAACCGACCAGAGGGAGAAATCATGAGCGATCGCAGCCTGCGGGGTATGCGGCTTGGCGCACAAAGCATGGAGACCGAATCCGGCGTGGAGCCGGCTCCGCGTCAGCGGGTTGAGTACCGGTGCGAGGACGGCGAACAGGTGTTTGTCACCTTCTCCTCAGAAGCCGAAATCCCCCCTGTATGGGTCTCCAAGACCGGCAAGGAAGCGCTGCTCGTCGATGGCGAACGCCCCGATACCAGCAACGAAAAAGCCGTCCGCACGCACTGGGACATGCTGCTGGAACGCCGGTCCCTTCCCGAGCTTGAGCAGATCCTCGAAGACCGCCTCACCATTCTGCGCGAACGCCGCGGCGAGCGGCGCACTGCCTAGCCCGGCACTAACACACGGGGCCAATACGCGGGAAGGCCGGATCCGCTGCGTTTCTTGAACGCAGCGGATCCGGCCTTTTTCGTGTTCGGTTCGGGCTGTTAGGCCCGGCTATCCGTCCGGTCATTTCCGGTCAACTTGTTCCAGCGTGCCGTCAGGCCCCACTTCGTCACGTTGAGCATGGCCTCGACGACAATGTTGCCGCTCATCTTCGAGGCGCCCAGCTCGCGTTCAACGAACGTAATGGGCCGTTCCACGATGGTGAGTCCCATTTTGGCGACGCGCCAGGCCAGGTCCACTTGGAAGCCGTAGCCCACGGACTCGATCTGGTCGAGGTTCAGCTTCTCGAGGGTGGTGCGCCGGAAGGCGCGGTAGCCGCCGGTGACGTCCTTGATTTTGACGCCAAGCATGATGCGTGAATACGTGCTCCCGATGCGGGAAATCGCCTGCCGGTAGAGCGGCCAGTTGACCACCTTTCCTCCGCGTACCCACCGGGAGCCCATGGCAAGGTCAGCGCCCTGCTCCACGGCTTCCAGGAGCTGCGGCAGCTGCTCAGGCTGGTGCGATCCGTCGGCGTCCATTTCGACGAGGACGTCATACCCGGCGTTCAGGCCCCACTTGAAGCCCGCGATATAGGCCGCCCCCAGGCCTTCCTTGCCCTTGCGGTGCAGGACGTGAACCTGGCTGTCTTCGGCAGCGACGCTGTCGGCCAGCTGTCCGGTGCCGTCCGGGCTGTTGTCGTCCACGACCAGGACGTCGGAGGCCGGCACAGCGGCACGCAGACGGCCGAGCGTTATGGGGAGCGACTCCAGCTCGTTGTAGGTGGGAATGATGGTGAGGACACGCACAGGGAGGCCTTTCCTGGATGGGAGCGGTCAGCGCGCGTGGAGCACGGCGGGACAGCCGGCTCGCAAAGCGCAACTCCCCATTATACGGGCCCGTTGCGGCCCGGCTTCCCGCCGTCACCGGGTCCCGCCGCATATGACGAAAGCCCCGATGAGCACGCCCAGGGATGCCACGGGCAGGTCCACGCTGCTGCGGGCCAGTTCCCGATGACGCGATGTACGCTAAGGGAACTGTTTTCTGCTGCGTTGTGGACCTGCCCCGGAATGCCGCCGCCACGAGTCACCAAGCGCTTTTCGCGTTCCAAAAGGTGAAGCGGCGGCCAGACAGATACTGCTCCAGAAGCACCCGTCCGTTGACCCTCAATGCTACGGACTGCCGTTTGCCTGTCAACCGGCCCCTGACCTGCTCTTACGTGCATCGCCGCAGGTCAGGGCAGGATTCGGCGCCGGCAAACATGCGCCGAATCCTGCTTGGATGGCGGTTTATTGCGGCGGCCGCGCCAGCCCGGGTCAGGCGCGAAGAATGTGGGCGGAAAACAGTTCCTGCCCGTTCCGCACGGTCTGGAGGCAGCGCGGGTCACTGCCGGTGTCCAGTGCAGGAAGGAGCGGCGTCCGGGCGCGCGGATCGGTGCTCCAGGACTGGACCCTGCCGTCGGCCACCTGGACCATGAGTTCCTCGACGTCCCAGACCGCAAACGTTGCCGGAGCACCCGGCACCAGTTGGCCGGCCAACGGGTTGGCGTGCCTGGCGGCCCGCCAGCCCGCCCGGGTGTGGCCAAGGAACGCCGCCCGGGCGGAGATCCGTTGCGCAGGGTTGTTGTGCTCAAGGCAGGCCCTCACGCTGGACCACGGGCGCAGCGGGGTCACCGGGCTGTCGCTTCCGAAGCAGATGGGCACGCCGGCCGAATAGAAGGACGCAAACGGGTTCATGTTCTCGCGCCGGGAGCCCAGGCGCTGCTCGTAGAGCCGGCCGGAGCCGCCCCAAGCCGCGTCAAACCCCGGCTGGACGCTCACCGTCACTGAGTACTTAGCCAGGCGCGCTATGGCCTCGGCGTCTGCCATTTCCACGTGTTCGAAGCGGTGGCCGGCCGCGCGGATCCGCTGCTCCCCCACTTCCGCGGCAGCCAGGTCCAGCGCTTCCAGGGCGGCGTCGAGGCCGGCGTCGCCGATGATGTGGAACCCGCCCTGGATGCCCAGCAGGGAGCAGGCGGCCAGGTGTGCGGCCGCCTCCTCCGCGGAAAGATAGGTTGTTCCCTTCTCCCCCGGGGCATCCGTGTACGGCGCCCGGAGGGAAGCCGTCCGGGATCCGATGGAACCGTCGATGTTCAGGTCGCCGGCAAGCCCTCGGACCGGAACCCCGAGCTCGGCGAGCAGGGCCTCGGCGTCCGTCGCCGACGTCGTCAGTTGACCCCAGTAAGGCAGAACTTCGGGCAGGGGCACGGAATCTGCTCCGGCATTCCAGCCGGCGGCCAGCTGCAGATCGAGCGGGCTCCCGATGTGGGGTGCGCCCATTTCGGCCAGCGCCACGTACCCGTTGGCCGCGGCTTCGTCCAGTGCCCGCCTCTGGTGGTCTTTCAATTCGGCCGCGGAGAGCTGCCTGGTGGCCAGCCGTGCCGCGGCATGTGCCTCCCGTTTGATGTGGCCGCCGGGCGCGAACCCGTCACGGTCCTGCAGGCCGGCCGCCGCAGCCAACGCGGAAGACACGAGCGCCGAGTGGGCATCCACCCGGGACAGGTAGACGGGCCGGCCGCCGGCAGCGCGCTCCAGCTCGCCGGGCTCCGGGAGCGCGGGATCATCCCACAGTGACTCGTCCCAGCCGTGTCCCAGGATGGTGCCTGCGCCGCCGGCTGCGGCCACGGCATCCAGCAGCTCCCGGGCCGAGCGGACGTCGCCCAGCTGGAGCCCGCCCAGGGCAATGCCCGTCTCCGTCAGGTGTGCGTGGGAATCCACGAATCCGGGGGCCAGCAGCGCGCCGCGGAGATCGATGACTTCCATGGAACTGTCCGCGATCGACGTCGCCGCCTGTTCCGAGCCCACCCAGGCAATGGCGTCACCGTCCACGAGCATGGCGGTGGCGAAAGGGTCAGCCGCCGTGTAGACGGAGCCGTTCCGGTATAGCGTCACCTTCGACGGTCCGGAAGCGGCCTGGGCGCGCGCGTGTGCGTCGGTCATGGGGGTGGAACTCCTTGGGGTATCTGATGCGGACGTGGCCGGGACAGCAGGATTCAGGACAGCAGGATTCAGACCACGGTGGAGTAGGCCACGACTCCCCGCCTGACAAGTTTGATGGCTTCGGCGCACAGCCGGGCAAGCCGTGGGTCCAGGCCCGGGATCTTGGCCAGCTGGTCCAGCAGGTCAATCACCTGCTTGACCCACCGGACAAAGTCGCCGGCCGCGAGGTCCGTGCCGTTGAGCACCTCCTGGAGGTGGCGCCCGCGCGCCCACTTGTACATCGGCCAGATCAGGCCGAGCTCCGGTTCCCCTGTGAGGGGGAGCTTGTTCTGTTCCTCCACGTCTTCCAACGCCGACCATTCCCGCACCACGATGTCCACAGCACTTTCGAGCGAGATGCTGGGCATGCGGGGGCGTAGGCCGCGGTCCTCCCGCTTGGCCTGGTACACGAGGACGCTGGCGAAGGCCGCGACTTCCACTGCGTCGAGGTCGTCGAACGCACCCTGGCGCAGTGCCTGGGAGATCAGGAGGTCCTTCTCGCCGTAGATCCGCCGCAGGCGCTGCCCGTCGGAGCTGATGCTGTGCTTGCCCGGCTCCGGAGTTTCAAGGTACCCGTAGGCGGACAGGACATCGCACACGCGGTCGAAGGTCTTGGCGATGGTGTTGGTGCGGCCCTGGATCTGGCGGACCAGGCCGTCCGTTTCCTTCCGCAGCTTCCACCAGCGTTCCGACCACCGGGCGTGGTCCTCACGCTCACTGCAGCCGTGGCAGGGGTGGGCGCGCAGGGCCCGACGCAGGTCGGCGATCTTCTTTTCCTGGTTCGGAAGGGCTGTGCCCAGGCCGAAGTCGTTATTGCGGCTGCTGCCCCTGGCCGGCGGCCGGTTCTCCCGCAGCGCGTTGCGAACGGAGGAGGCAAGGTCCCGCCGGGATTTGGGGACTTTCGCGTTGAAGGACTTGGGGATCCGGATCCTTGTCAGCGGCGAGATGGGCCCCTCGAGGTCGTCGATGCCGATTCTGCGCAGCTGGCTTTCCAGCGTGAGCACGGCAGGCCGAGGCTCGCGGGAGGAGTGGTCCGAACTTAGTACCACCGCAACGCCGGGTGCCCTGCCTGCCGGGACGTCCACAACGTCGCCCGGCAGCAGGCGGCTCAGGGAATCCTCGTTGAGCGACTTCCGCGCCCGCGACTTGCTGCGTGACGTGAAGTTTTCGGCGTCGGAGAGCTCCCGCCGCAGCCGGGCGTATTCAGTAAAGTCGCCCAGGTGGCAGGTCATGGATTTGGCATAGCCGGCCAGGGACTCTTCGCGGCTGCGCACCTGCTTGGCCAGTCCCACCACCGACCGGTCCGCTTGGAACTGGGCGAAGGAGGATTCAAGGATCTCCCGTGCCCGCGGGCGGCCGAACTGGGCGAGCAGGTTGATGCTCATGTTGTAGGTGGGCCTGAAGCTGGAGTTCAGCGGATAGGTCCGCCGCGATGCCAGGCCGGCCACCGCCGCGGGATCCGTGCCGGGCTGCCAGAGGACCACGGCGTGGCCTTCGACGTCGATGCCGCGGCGTCCGGCCCTGCCGGTCAGCTGGGTGTACTCCCCCGCGGTGATGTCCACGTGGGCCTCACCGTTGAATTTGTCGAGCTTCTCCAGGACCACCGAGCGGGCCGGCATGTTGACCCCGAGGGCCAGGGTCTCCGTGGCGAACACCGCCTTGACCAGGCCCTCGGCGAAGAGCTTTTCGACGACCTCCTTGAAGGTGGGCAGCATTCCCGCGTGGTGCGCCGCGATGCCCCTCAGAAGCCCCTCACGCCAGCTCCAGAATCCCAGCACCTCAAGGTCGTCCGAGGGAATGTCCTGGCCCGCCTCGTCGACACGCTGGGCGATGGTCCGCTGTTCCTTCTCGGTGGTCAGCCAAAGCCCAGCGGCCACGCACTGCGAAACCGCGGCGTCGCAGCCTGCCCGGGAAAAGATGAACGTGATGGCGGGCAGGAGATCCTGCCGGTCCAGGCTGGCGATAACCTGCGGCCGGCTGGCTTTCCGGACGGCCGTGCGCGGCGGAGTCTGCTGGGACCGGTCGTCGGCCCGCTGCCGGTGCTGCCGCCGCTGGCTGCGGCCGCCGTGGCCGAAGCGCCCCTGGAAGTTCAGCTGGCTTTCGGCCCTGGCCATGGACAGGAGCTCCGGGTTGACCTCGAAGCCGCGTTGGCCGGCGTCTGCGGGACTCGGTGCCGCCGGCAGTGCGGAGGCGGCGACGGGGTCGCCTTCGGGCGCGATTTCGTCGAAGGTGGTCTCCCCGGCGAACAGGTCAACAATTTCCTTGCCCACCATCACGTGCTGCCACAACGGAACGGGCCGGTGCTCGGACACGATGACGTCCGTGTCTCCCCGGACGGTGTCCAGCCACGCGCCGAACTCCTCGGCGTTGGAGACGGTGGCGCTCAGCGAGGCCACCTGGACTTCGCTGGGCAGGTGGATGATCACTTCCTCCCACACGGCGCCCCTGAAGCGGTCGGCCAGGTAATGGACTTCGTCCATCACCACGAAGCCGAGGTCGTCCAGGGATGCTGAGTCCGCGTAGAGCATGTTGCGCAGCACCTCGGTGGTCATCACCACCACTGGCGCTTCGCCGTTGATGCTGGTGTCCCCCGTCAGCAGCCCCACATTCTGCGCACCGTACTTTTCCGCGAGCTCGGAGTACTTCTGGTTGCTCAGGGCCTTGATGGGGGTGGTGTAGAACGCTTTCAGTCCGCGCTCCAGCGCCAGATAGATGGCGAACTCGCCCACGATGGTCTTGCCCGCGCCGGTGGGTGCGGCCACGAGGACTCCGCGGCCTTCCTGAAGCGATCTGCACGCCTGCCGCTGGAAATCATCCAGGTCAAAGTCCAAGGTCAGGGCGAAGGAACCCAGGTGGGTTTTGGATTCCGCCGTCCGTTCGGCACTGGCCCGGTAGCGTTCGGATGGCGACGGTGAACCGGTTGTGGTGGACATGCCTCAAGCCTAGCGGGGACGGCGCTAGAGATTCCTCAGTTCGCTGCCCGGAGTCGCAATGTCCGCAGTGGCCTCGGTCTCAGCGGTCTGCTTCGCCGCGCGGCGGTCGCGCCGGCGGTCGTTGAGGATGCACAGGCCGATGGCGGCGAAGAAGAGCAGCAGCAGCGGCCCGGCCAGCAGGAACATGGACAGGGCGTCGGCCCCGGGAGCCGCCACGGCGGCAAGGACGAAGACGAGGAACACCGTGATGCGCCATGCCTTCAGGATGGTATGGCCGCGGATGATGCCCGCCATGTTGATGCCCACGAGGACCACGGGCACCAGGAAGGCCAGGCCGAGGAAAAGCACCATGCGGGTGACGAAGTCCACGTAATCGCGGGCGTCAATGAGGTTGGAGAACCCCGCGGGGGTGAATTGCGTGAGCGCCCGGACCACCTGGGGCGTGACCATCCAGCCCACCCAGACGCCGGCGAGGAAGAGCGGCACCGCTGCGGCCATGTAGCCGAGCGTGTACCGCCTCTCCTTGACGGTCAGCCCGGGCGTGATGAACGCCCACAGCTGGTAGATCCAGACCGGACTGGAAATGACGGCGCCGATTAGCAGCGCCAGCTGGAGCTTGAAGTCGAAGGGTGATGCGATGCTCGAGAAGTTCACGGACGATGTGCCCCCGGTGTGCTCCGCGATCCGGTCCACAGGTTCCTTGAGTGCGCTCAACACCGGATCATAGAGGATCCAGCCGCCCACGCCGCCGATAACCAGCCCGATGGCAGACTTGATCAGCCTGTTCTTGAGTTCGTTCAGGTGATCCATGAGGGCCATGCGGCCCTCCGGGTTGGCTTTGCGGCCCTTCGTCAGTGCCACTTCAGGTCAAGCGCGGTTCGACGGCGGGACGTCGGTGCCGTCGGTTGGTTCGCCGTTTGCTGCCCTGGACTGCGGGTGGTTGACAACCCTGCCCTCGACGGGGTCGGTGCCGTCGTTGGAGGCCTCTGGCTTGCCGTCGTTCTTCATTTCCTTGACCTCGGATTTGATGATCCGCATGGACTGGCCGAGGCTGCGTGCCATGGCCGGAAGTTTGGGCGCTGCGAACAGCAGCAATGCCACGATGATGATAATTACGATGGGCCACGGGCCATCAAAGAGTCGTCCCACTGGAAGTCCTTTCCTCTGCTTACATCCTACGTTTAACTGAATTCGATGTCGCGCAGCGCCTGGGGCTGGCCACGTTCCGCCTTGCGCTGGATTCGGCGCTGGCGCCGCGATTCCTTGCGGGCAGATTTGGATGCGTGGTAATCATGTCGCATCCGGTGCGGTGAGGCAAAGACAGCCCCTCCCGGCGGGACGCCTTCGGCGGGGGATGTTCCTTCTCCGGGCGTGAGTGTCTCCGGCACGGGCGCGGGCAGGTGCCCAAGCTTCTCCCCGGCGGCGCCGAGTTCCTTGACCGTGGCCATGAACTGGCGGAACAGCCGGACGCCCATCACCACGAAGAAGAGAAGGGAAAGCGCAATCAGCGCAATCCAGATAAGGATCCATGACCACCAAGGCATGCTGAGTAGTCTAGCTGGCGTACCGGGCCATGGCCGCGTCGATCCATTCCCGGGACGCGTCGGCAAGGGCTGCAGGCTCCAGGATCCGGACCGTTCCGCCGTGCTGGGCAACAAACATCGGCAGCCATGACGGGTTGCCGAACCTGATTTCCGCCACGAGGCCGCCGTCGGGCAGTGCCACTGTCCGCTCGGCGTAATAGTCGTCCGCAAGCCCGGTACCCCTGCCGGTCAGCTGAACGGTCACCAGGGTGTCGTCGTCGTTGGGCGTGAAGAGTTTTGCCGGGAACCCGCCGTCGGGCCTAAGCGGCGAGGAGACGGGCTTGCCGTTCAGTGTGAGCTCCTCGATACGGTCGAGGCGGAAGTTCCGCAGCCCGGCGGCGGAGTGGCAGTACGCCTCGAAGTACCACGTGTTGTCCATGGAATAGAGCCGCAACGGGTCAACGTCCCGCTCCGAGAGGGAATCCTTCTGCGCCGACAGGTAGACGAGATGGAGCTGCGATCCGGATTCGATGGCACTCCGGATGAGGCCGAGGTTGGCGGAATTGGCCGGCCCCACCTCCGGACCGGACAGCGCACCGGCGCGGAGCCCTTCCTCGCCGGCGGCCGCCATGAGCTTGAGCGTCACCGATTCCAGGGCGCTTCCCTCTGCGAGCTCAGGGAGGCCGTTCAGCGTCTCGAGGCCCGTCAGCAGGGCGCACGCCTCGTCCACGGTGAAGCGGACGGGCCTGTTCAGTTCCAGGGACTGGCTGATGAAGACGTGGCCGTCCTCCCACTGGATGTCGAGGAGTTCGTCGGGGTAGCCCTGCGGAAGCCCCGAACAGATCAGGATCAGCAGGTCATTTTCGAGTTCCTTGCGGGTCACCCCGAACCTGTCCGCGACGTCCTGGATATGCAGTCCCTGGTTGTGGACCAGGAACGGAACGAGCTGCAGCATCCGCTTGAGCTGGTCTTCGGAGGTCCGCTTGCGGGGCCGCTTGCCGGATCCGGCGTCAGCGAAGTCAAAGGACGGCACCGGAGCAGCCGCGAAGGCAGCGGCACTCGCCAGCCGGCGCTGCACGGCCGTGGCCAGTTCAGCGGGAGCCACCACCCGGACGTTCGGGCCGTAGGAGGCCAGTTCCTCCCCCAGCAGCTCAGCGTCACGGTACGGCACCGCCAGGCGGTCCCAGCCGCCGTCGGACGCTGCGGATCCCGCCACCGCCTCCGGAGCCACCGCCTCGCCGGCCACGACGGCGGCTGGTGCGGAACGCTTCCGCAGTCCCAGCAGCCGCCCCTTCCGGACGTCCAGGACGGCGGAGGCGAGCAGCAGCTCCGGTAGGCCGGCCAGTTCCGCCCTCACGTTGAAGGCGGCAGGAGGCGTGAATGCCTCCTTCTCCAGTACCGTGACGGCCGACGTGAAGCGGGAGAGCCGGAAGTACCGCCGGGCGGCCCGGGCGCGGTCATAACCCACGAGGTACCACTGCCCGAAGCGGCTGCCGAGGCCCCACGGCTCAACCACGCGCTCCTCCTCCCGGCCGGTGCTGCCGGCGAGGTAGCGGAAACGGACCGGATGCTGGGCGTGCATGGCCGCGACGAGGTCTTCGAAGGCCTGTCCGGCCGGCTTGATGCGGGGCTGGACCCCGGCCGGCAGCTCGACGTCGGCAAGGCCGCCGGAGGCCTGGAGCTTGCGCATGGCGTTCGTGGCGGCGGCGCCCAGGGCAGCCTGCTCCCACAGCTGCGAGGCCAGCAGCAGCACCGTCCACTCGTCCGGGGTCAGTTCCACGTCAGGAAGCCGGTTCGATTCCTTGCCGATCCGGTAGCGCGTGGTGGCAGGGTCCTCCGAGTTCCAGCCGTGGTCCATGACTGTTTCGACGTCAAAGCCGAACTCGCGCAGATCGTTCTTGTCACGTTCGAACATGCGGCCGAAAGCCGCGTCGCTGGCCGCACCGGCGTGGTAAATCTTCTCCCGGAGTTCGCTGCGGCGCAGGCCATACTTGGAGTTCAACAGGGCGATCAGGAGGTTGAGCAGGCGCTCGGTTCGTTGGGCGGACACTCTCGTTAGGTTACTAAAGCTGCCTGGGTTAAACCGCGAAAGCGCGGCAACAATGCGGAAATTCCATCCGATTGTTACCGCGCTTCCGCTGCTCAGCCAGCAGTGGCTAGCGGACGCCTACGAGGTCCACCACGAAAATCAGGGCCTCGTTGGGGCCGATCGCCCCGCCGGCGCCACGGGAACCGTAGGCCAGCTCCGAAGGGATTTCGAGGCGGCGGCGGCCGCCGACCTTCATGCCCAGCAGGCCCTGGTCCCAGCCCTGGATGACCTGGCCGACGCCGACCCGGAAGTCCAGCGGGGCGCCGCGGCCCCACGAAGCGTCGAACTCTTCGCCGGTGGACCAGGCAACACCCACGTAGTGGGTTGAGACGGTGTCGCCTTTTTTGGCCTCCGGGCCGCTGCCTTCGATGAGGTCCGTGATGACCAGCTCGGTGGGAACCGGGCCTTCAGGGAAGTCGATTTCCGGCTTCTGGCGGTCGAGGTCTCGCTGTCCAAATGACATGGTTGCTCCTTCTGCTTGGATGGGAAACTGCTGTGGCGTACTTACTTGGTGCCCAGAATGTCGACGACGAACACGAGGTCGCCCTTGGCATCCCCCTGGCCGGCGTCGCCGTAGGCGAGGGCCTTGGGGATGACGAGCAGCACGCGGGAGCCTACCGACTTACCGGTCAGGCCCTGGGTCCAGCCCTTGATGACCTTGTCCAGTCCGAACGAGGCCGTCTCCTTGCGGTCAAAGCTTGAATCAAACTTCTTGCCGCTGGCCAGGGCCACGCCCACGTAGTTGACGGTCAGGGTGTCCGTGGCCTTGACCGCGGGACCGTTGCCCTTGATCAGGTCCTGGGCGATGAGTTTCTTCGGGGCAGCGACGCCCTTGACGGAGATTTCCGGGATGCCGTCCTTCTCGGTCACGGTCGGCAGTCCGGCCGGCGGAGTGACGGTTTCACCCTCGGGCTTCTCGAGCACCTTCGGCGCGTCCTTGGCGGACAGGACCTTGATGATCAGGAGCTGGGCCGGCTGGGCCGCGGCGCCGGCTTCGGCAGCCTTGCCCGGTATGGCCAGGGCCAGCTGCGAGCCCACCTTGGCTCCGACAAAGGCGTTGTAAACGATTGCGCTGCCGGTCTTGAGCTTGTCGTTCAGCTCGAGGGGTTCGGGGTCGCGGGGGAAGCTGTCGTCCAGCGTGGCGCCGTCCTTGCCGTTTAGGGCAAGCACGGAGATGTCGGCGACCTGGTTGGCTTTAACCCGTTCGCCGCTGCCTTCCGTGACCACCTTGACGGTGGGTTCGGTGACGTCCAGGGGCTTGGTGAACTCTACGCCCGGTGCTTTCTTGTCTCCCTTATCCGTCAGTTTTAGGGAGTCCAGCTTGGCGGTCTCACCCGCGGACTGGCTGGTCGGTTCCGGGGCTGCAGGCTGGCCGCCGCAGGCGGTCAGCAGAAGCAGTCCGGGAATGAGAATTGCTAGTAGTCGGCGCACGTAAGAACTTTCGTCGGGGCAAGATGGAGGCGTTGCCGCGGCAGGTGTAACCCACGGCAAGGCAGTCAGGGCAGCAAAAACAGCCTATTCCAGAGTAACGCGTCAAGCTGGGTATCAGCCCATAGAGTCCAGAAGCGCATCCACGCGCTCGTCGACGTTACGGAACGGGTCCTTGCAGAGGATGGTCTGGTGGGCGCGGTCATTGAGCTTCAGGTGGACCCAGTCCACGGTGTAATCGCGTCCCAGCTCCTGGGCCCTGCGCACGAAATCGCCGCGCAGCTTGGCCCGGGTGGTCTGCGGCGGTGCGTCGACCGCATCCTTGATGGCGGTCTCGTCCGTGACCCTGCGGACGGCACCCCGTGCCTGCAGGAGGTAATACAGGCCGCGGCTGCGCGAAATGTCGTGGTAGGTGAGGTCCAGCTGGGCAATCCGCGGTGCATCAAGCCCCAGCCCGTGCCGGTTGCGGTAGCTGTCCATGAGCTTTTTCTTGATGGCCCAGTCGATTTCGGTGTCGATGGTGCTCGTGTCGCCGCTTTCAATGGCACGCAGGGTCCGGCCCCACAAATCCAGGATCAGGGGCACGTGCCGGTTGTGGGCGCCGTGCTCCTGGACGAAGGCGGTGACCTTGGTGAGGTACTCCTGCTGGATCTCCAGCGCCGTGAGCTGGCGTCCGTTGGCGAGCCGGACCAGTGCCCTGCCGCTCAGGTCATGGGAAATCTCCCGGATGCTCCGGATGGGGTTCTCCATCCGCATGTCCCGCATGATCACCCCGGCCTCAATCATGCGCAGGATCAGGTCAACGGTGCCGACCTTGAGCAGTGCCGTGGTCTCCGACATGTTCGAGTCGCCGACAATCACGTGGAGGCGGCGGTAGAACTCGGCGTCCGCGTGCGGCTCGTCACGCGTGTTGATGATCGGGCGGGAGCGGGTGGTGGCGGAGGAGACACCCTCCCAGATGTGGTCCGCGCGCTGAGAGAAGGCGTAGGTGGCGCCATGGGGCGTCTTGAGGATCTTGCCGGCGCCGGCGATGAGCTGGCGGGTGACAAGGAACGGGATGAGGATTTCGGCCAGCCGGGTGAACTCGCCCCGTCGCGGTATGAGGTAGTTCTCGTGGCTGCCGTAGGAGTTGCCGGCGGAGTCCGTGTTGTTCTTGAACAGGTAGACCGTACCGTTGAATCCCTCGGCCGCGAGCCTGGACTGGGCTTCGTCCACGAGGTCGTCAAGAATGAGTTCGCCGGCCCGGTCGTGGGCAATCAGTTGGGCCAGGTCATCGCATTCGGCGGTGGCGTACTCCGGGTGCGAGCCGACATCGAGGTACAGGCGGGACCCGTTGGTGAGGAAGACATTCGAGGAGCGCCCCCAGCTGACTACCTTCCGGAACAGGTACCGAGCCACTTCCTCGGGCGCGAGCGGGCGCGAATCAGGGCTCGAATAAGAGATGCCGAATTCGGTCTCAATACCGAAGATCCTCTTGTCCATTTCAGTTCTCCTCAGCCAGCAGTTCCATGACGTCGACGTCGGACAACCTGCGGAAGGCCCGGCGGGTTCCCCTGCTGCTTTCGGAGCCGCGGTCCAGCACGGCCACCTCCAGGGCCCTTGCCGGGAGCTCGGGCGACTCCTTGTCCGTCACTAGGCCCTTCACGGCGAGGCGGATGGCCGCCGCGAAGGAAAGATTACGGTGCCAGCCGGCCTCTACCGCGCCTGAGACTTTGTCGGCCTGCCCGCCCATCACGATGAAGCCGTGCTCGTCGGCGATCGAGCCGTCGAACGTCAGCCGGTAGAGGTGGTCGCGGTCCTGGGACGCTCCCACCTCTGCCACGGCGAGCTCCACCTCGAACGGCTTCTGCTCCGCAGTGAAGACGGCACCCAGGCTCTGCGCGTAGACGCTGGCGAGGCCCCGCGCGGTCACGTCGTCGCGATCGTAGGAATACCCGCGGACGTCGGCGTAACGGACCCCGGCCTGGCGGAGGCTTTCAAATTCGTTGTACTTGCCGACGGCCCCGAATGCGATTTTGTCGTAGATCTCGCCGATTTTATGGAGCGAGGGAGACGGGTTTTCGGCCACGAGCGCGATGCCGTCCTCGCAGCTCACGACGATCACCGACCGGCCCCGCGCGATGCCCTTCCGTGCGAAGTCCGCACGGTCCTTCATCAGCTGTTCGGGTGAGACATAGAACTGCTGGGTCACGTCAGGCCTCCCGCCGGGCAGCTGCCCTGGACTCGATGATGGTCCCGGCGACGGCGGCGAGTTCGCGTTCGGCGACGCGCCTCGCGCCGGCACGGTTGACGGTGTAGACGACGGGCCACAGCTGGCGGACAGGGTCCGGGCCGCCGGTGGCCGAGTCGTCGTCGGCCGCATCGTAGAGGGACTCGACGGCGACCGAGACGGCTTCGTCCTCCATCAGGTTGGGGCGCCAGAGCTTCTTCAGGGCCCCGCGGGCGAACATCGAGCCGGAGCCGACGGCGTGGTGCTCCTGCTCCTCGTACCGGCCGCCGGTCACGTCGTAGGAGAACAGCCGGCCCACCCCGGCGGCGGTGTCGAAGCCGGCGAACAGCGGCACCACGGCGAGACCCTGCAGTGCCATGGGCAGATTTCCGCGGATCATCGCGCCGAGCCTGTTGGCTTTGCCGTCCAGGCTCAGCAGCGTTCCCTCGATCTTTTCGTAATGCTCCAGCTCAACCTGGAAAAGCCGCGTCAGGTCGATGGCGATGCCGGCCGTCCCGGCGATGCCGAGCACCGAGTACTGGTCTGCGGGAAAGACCTTCTCAATGTGGCGGCTGGCGATGATGTTGCCCATCGTGGCCCGGCGGTCACCCGCCATGACGACGCCGCCCGCATACGTCATGGCGACGATCGTGGTGGCGTGAGGCACCTGCAGCGGCTGACTTGCCGACGGGCCGAACTCGAAGGGACGGTTATAGGGAAGCAGTTCCGGACGGTCGCGTTGGAGATGCTCAGTGAACGACGACGTCGCGTTGGCGGCTACCTTGTTGGCTGTTGTCTCCTGCACTGGTGCACTCCTTCAACGTGGTGATTCAGCGGCTGTCCGGTACCTCAGGCCTCCGTGCCCGGTGCGGGTTGGCGGCGCTGCCGGACTACTGTCCGCCCTTTTGCACGAACGCCCGGACGAACTCTTCCGCATTGGATTCCAGGACGCCGTCGATCTCGTCCAGGAGATCGTCAACGCCCTGCGTTGATGCGGATGCCTGTCCCTCGGCCGATGCCGGCGGTGCGGCGACTTCTTCCTCGACCTCGCTGTCGCGTGGCTGCGGCTGCTGTTGCTCCTGCCCTGCCATGTTCATCTCCTTCTTTCAGTCCCGCCGCTTCCGGCGGGACATCCTGTATGCCAATATTGCCACGCAAAGCGGCTCTTCGGGACGCTTTATGCCGGTGGCGGAGCCGGTGCTGATCCGAGCAGTTCCGCAAGGAAGGGACCGGCCTCGCGGTGCCGGGCAAACAGGGGCCCGGTCAGCGCTTTCGTGCCGCGCAGCGGCTCCCGCGTGGGGACGCGCTGCAGCCTGCCGTACCCCGGCACATCGAAGATCACCGAGTCCCAGCTGGCGCCCACCACGTCCTTGCTGAAGCTGCTGACGCAGCGTCCGCGGAAGTAAGCCCGCGTGTCCGACGGCGGTTCCGTCACCGCGGCGGCGATGTCGGCGTCGTTCACTATCCGCTGCATGCGGCCCCTTGCCAGCAGCCGGTAGTACAGACCCTTTTCGGGCCGGATGTCCGCCCACTGCAGATCGACCAGGCCCAGGCGGGCGTCGTCCCAGTCGAGGCCGTCGCGCTGACGGTACCCCTCCAGGATGGAGAGCTTGGCCAGCCATTCCACGGACGTGGCTGCTGCGGCGCGGTCGCTGTCCAGCTGCGTGAGTGTGGCGGCCCAACGGTCCAGCACGGCGTGGGTGTGGCCGTCGCCGTCCACGGCATCGGCAACGCCGGTGTCCTGCGCGAGCTTGGCGGCAGCCTCGTGATACATCCACTGGAGGTCCAGGGCCGTCACGCGGCGGCCGTCCAGCAGCCGGATCTTTGCGGTCAGCGAGGTGTCGTGGCTGACGGCCTGCAGGGCGGCCACCGGCTCGTGGACTTCAATCTTCGGAGCCAGGCCGGCCTCGATCAGGCTGAGCACCATCGCCGTGGTGCCGAACTTGAGGTAGTTGGACACCTGGCTGAGGTTCGCGTCGCCGATGATCACATGCAGGCGGCGGTACTTGTCCGCGGTGGCGTGCGGTTCGTCGCGGGTGTTGATGATGGGGCGGCGGATGGTGGTCTCAAGGCCCACTTCCGCCTCGAAGAAGTCCGCCCGTTGGCTGATCTGGTAGCCCGGGCGGGAGCTGTCCTGGCCGATTCCCACCCGCCCCGAGCCGCAGATGATCTGGCGGGTCACGAAGAACGGGGTCAGCCCGCGCACGATGTCGCCGAAAGGGACCGAGCGGGGCATGAGGTAGTTTTCGTGGCTGCCGTAGGACACCGACTTGTTGTCGGTGTTGTTCTTGTAGAGGTTGACGGCGGGGAGTTCGGTGTCGGCGGCCAGCCTCCGGACGGCGGACAGCGCCACGAGGTCCCCTGCGGCATCCCAGGCCACGGCGGCGGCCGGGTTGGTCACCTCCGGGCTCGAGTACTCCGGATGGGCGTGGTCCACGTAGAGCCGTGCCCCGTTGCCGAGGACCATGTTCATCAGGAGCGAGCCGGACTCGTCTTCGCCGTCAAGTTCAAGCTCGTCGCGTCCGTAGGCCAGCGCCACCGCCTCGGCATCAAGCACCGGAGGCTGGTCGGTCAGCTGGCTCGGATGGGCCTGCCCCCGTTCCAGGGTCCAGCCCCGGGCGTCATGCAGCGGCTCCTCATCCGTGTAGTCCCACCGGGTTTCGGCCCCGCCGGCGGCCCGGAGCCGGGTGACCTGCGCATAGGCCTGGACCACCCGCGCCGACATCATGGTGGCGTTGGCCCCCGGAGCGGACGGCGCATGGATGCCGTATTCGGTTTCCGACCCCATCACCCGCATCGCGCCTCCGGCGGGCAGGGCTCCCCCCTGCGCCAGCCCGGAACCGGCCGTCACAGGTACTGGCCCGTGCTGGGCATCGTCTCGATGGATTTGCCTGGCTCCTGCCCGGCCTTGCCCTGGACGATCGTGCGGATGTACGTGATGCGCTCACCCTTCTTGCCCGAGATGCGTGCCCAGTCATCCGGGTTGGTGGTGTTCGGCATGTCCTCATGCTCGCGGAACTCATCGACCACCGCGCGGAGCAGGTGGTCGATCCGCAGGCCCTTCTGCTGCGTGGTCAGCAGATCCTTGATGGCATATTTCTTGGCACGGTCCACGACGTTCTGCACCACTGCGCCGGAGTTGAAGTCCTTGAAGTACAGCATCTCGGTATCGCCGTTGGCATAGGTGACCTCGAGGTACTCGTTGGACTTTTCCGTGGAGTACATGGCTTCGACGGTCCGCTGGATCATGGCGTCGACGGTTGCCTGCACGTCGCCCTCGTGCTCGGCGAGGTCGTCCTCATGGAACGGAAGGTCGGGGGTGATGTACTTCTTGAAGATGTCGGCCGCCGCTTCCGCGTCGGGACGCTGGATCTTGACCTTCACGTCCAGGCGGCCGGGACGCAGGATGGCGGGGTCAATCATGTCCTCGCGGTTCGACGCGCCGATGACAATCACGTTGTCCAGCCGTTCCACGCCGTCGATTTCGCTGAGGAGCTGCGGAACGATGGTGGTTTCGACGTCGGACGAGATGCCCGTGCCGCGGGTGCGGAACAGGGAATCCATCTCATCGAAGAACACCACGACGGGGCTGCCGTCCGAGGCCTTCTCCCGGGCCCGGGAAAAGATCAGCCTGATGTGGCGTTCGGTTTCGCCGACGTACTTGTCGAGGAGCTCCGGGCCCTTGATGTTGAGGAAGTAGCTCTTCAGGTCGATGTTGCCGGAGCGTTCGGCCGCGCGGGCCGCGAGGGAATTGGCCACGGCCTTGGCGATCAGCGTCTTGCCGCAGCCGGGAGGGCCGTACAGCAGGATGCCCTTGGGCGCCTTAAGCCCGTGTTCGCGGTACAGGTCGGGGTGCAGGAACGGCAGCTCGATGGCGTCGCGGATCTGTTCGATCTGCGGGCCCAGGCCGCCGATGTCCTCGTACGTGATGTCCGGAACTTCCTCGAGGACGAGGTTTTCCACCTCGGACCGCGGGACCTTTTCCAGGGCATAGCCGGTGCGGGAGTCGATGGACAGCGCATCGCCCACGCGGAGCTTCTCCGCCAGGAGCGGCCCGGCGAGCCGGATCACGCGCTCTTCGTCCGCCCGGCCAAGGACCAGCGCACGGTCCGGGCCCAGCAGTTCCTTGAGCGTGACGAGTTCCCCGGCGCGTTCGTACCCGAGGCCTGCCACCACCAGGAGTGCCTCGTTCAGGAGGACTTCCTGGCCGACGGCAAGCTGGTTCATGTTGACCAGCGGGCTGATGCCCACCCGCATTTTCCGGCCGGCGTTGAAAATATCCACCGATTCCTCGGTGGCGGCCTGGCCGCTGCTGCCGGCGGTGGCCTGTCTTCTGGGGTTCAGCTGGAGGATGGTGCCGAAGCTGTACGGCGGCTGCCCCTCCTGGTCAAGGGCGTTCTTCAGCCTCAGGATTTCCGATTTTGCCGTTTCCAGCATCGCCACGAGCTTAGTGTTGTTCTGCGTGGCAGCCGCCAGCTGACGGTCGATATGCCGCAGCTTATCCCGGAGGATGTTGACCTGCCGGTCCGCGACAGACAGCTCGTTGGCCGCCTGCTCAGCCGGCGTAGGTACGGAGTCGTTGTTCGGCGTCTCCATGATGCATCAGCCCCTTCCTGCACTTCTCCTAAGACCATAGCCCCAAGTCGGCGGGTACTGCTGACGACATCCGAAATGCGGACTAGTTTGTGATCTCCGGATCATCCTTGACGTTGGTGCCCGCGATGGCGTCCCTGGCCGCGCGCCGCAGTTTCTTGTCAGAAACCAGGCGTTCTCCCACCGCGCCCGGTGTCCAGGCGTTGACGTCCTCTTCGTTGAAGTCCGTCTTGGACGGGCGCCGCTTTACGGAGATTCCGGTGACGCCGTCGGCGAGACGGCGGGTGACCAGCAGGAAGCCGGTGTGGGCGACCATCCTGTGGTCCGGGCGTACCGCGAGGCCCTCAAGATGCCAGCCGCGGACCATGGATTCCCAGGCATCCGGTTCGGTGAAGCGGCCGTCCGCGCGGATGGCCTCGGCAGTGCGCGAGAGCTGGGTGACAGTGGCAACGTAGTTGATCCAGACGCCGCCCGGGGCGAGGACCGTGGCGACGGCGTCGAGGCATTCCCATGGGGCCAGCATGTCGAGCACCACGCGGTCGATCGAGCCGGGTTCTTCAGTCCGGACCACTTCCTCTTGGAAATCTCCCAGCGAGATTTTCCAGGCCGGATGCGGGCCGCCGAAGATGGTTTCCACGTTGCCGCGGGCGATCGCGGCGAATTCCTCGCGGCGTTCGAAGGAGTGAAGGTAGCCGTGGTCGCCTACGGCGCGGAGCAGCGAGATGGAGAGCGCACCGGATCCCACGCCGGCTTCCACCACCCTGGCGCCGGGGAAGATGTCCGCCATGGTGACGATCTGGCCGGCATCCTTGGGGTACACCACGGCGGCACCGCGGGGCATCGACAGGACGAAGTCGGACAGCAGGGGCCGAAGGGTCTGGTACTGCTGCCCCACGTTGTTGACCACTACGGAGCCGTCAACCTTGCCGATGATTTCGTCGTGGTTCAGGAATCCGCGGTGGGTGTGGAACGCTCCGCCGGCTTCCAGGCTGATCGTATTCATGCGCCCGCGCTCGTCCGTCAGCTGGACGCGTTCACCTTCGCGGAAGGGGCCTCGCCGCCGGGCAGCGCCGACCGGCTGATCCCCCGTGCCGGCCGTCCCGGCGTCCGGCTGGGCAGTGCTGGTCCCGTTGGCGGCAGATTCGCTGCTCATGAATATTCCTCGCTCCTGTAAAGCTGTGTTTGCCGTGCCCCGTAGCGGCGCGGCGGGGGTGCGCCGTTTATCGGCTGCCGATTTCACGACCGGCACGTAACTCTACCGGTTCCGGTCCTGCGGCCGGGTGTTTTAGCGGGTTGCCTTGCCTGTAATGACCGTCACCACGGTGGACTGGCGCAGGAGACCTGTGACCCGGCCCTTGTGGTCGATCACCGCATAATCGTGGCCCTCCAGCTGGGCGAGATACTGGAGCAGTTCCTGGCCCTTGGACCACTCCGGCACATAGGCCCCGGCCCCGAGGACGGGGGCTACGGCGCTGGCCGGCGTGGCCGCCGCTGCCGACGCCGGAACCGCCGCCAGCGCCGCCGGGTCAACCACGCTGGTGGGCCTGCCGTCCGGTGCGTAGAGTACGACGGCGGGCCCGCCGCCCGCTGTCACCTGGAGGACGTCGGCGACAGTCGCCGATTCAGGAAGTCCGACCGCCGGTTCAGCCAGTGCTGCGGCGCTGACGAGGTGCAGCCTGCTGCGCAGGCGGCCCTGCTGGATGGAGGCGGAAGCGCCCATCCAGAGGAATCCGCACACCAGCACGGTAATGAGCATGGTGCTGGTGTCCGGTTCGCCTCCGCGGAGCAGCGGGAGGGCAACGAACCACAGGGCCAGTGCGATCACGATGATGCGCCCGCCCCAGCCCGCGGCGATGGTGCCCTTGGCGTGGCTGCCGGTGACCTTCCAGACGGCGGATTCCACCAGCCTGCCGCCGTCCAGCGGCAGCCCGGGCAGCACATTGAAGATGCCGATCACGAGGTTGGCCCAGAGGAAGATGTTGGTCAGGATGTCCGCCACGCCGGTCGGGTGGAGGGAAGAGACCACAAGCCAGGTCGCACCCGCCAGCGCGAAGTTCGCGGCCGGGCCGGCCAGCGCCACGAGCACGGAACGCCCTGGCGTGGCCGTGAAGCTCTCGAATTGGGTGTGGCCGCCCCAGAGGTTGAGGACGATCTTCTCGCTGGGCCAGCCGTACATCTTCGCCGTCAGGGCGTGGGCCAACTCGTGGACCAGCACCGAGATCAGCAGAAGCAGGGCGTAGGCGAAGGCCACGTAGTAGGCTCCGGCACCCAGTGCGGGGTTTCTGAACGCCAGCACAGGTCCGTAGGCGGCCACGGTGAAGGCGGCGATAACAAACCAGGAATAGGCAAGGATGACGGGAATGCCAGCAATCCTGCCCAGCGGGATGCCTTCGCCAAAGCTGCGGCGCCGGGGCCGCTGTCCGGTTGAAGCGGGATCAGACACGGGCTGGCTCCTTAGTTGACGCTGTCCAGCGTTGAGGCGCGGGCATGGGTCCCGTGCCGAAGCGCAACAAGCTCCTCAAGGTCTGCCACGGTGCGGTTTTCCAGGGAATCCCACATGGCCCGGCGGGGATCTTCGGGCAGCGGCACGATGTGCGGAATGGCGACCGTCACCGCTCCGGACGCCACGGCGGCCGCGACGCCGGGGGCTGAGTCCTCCAGGGCCACGCAGTGTGCCGCGGTGAGCCCGGGGTCTTGGCGCTGCAGCAGTTCGACGGCCTTGAGATACGCCTCCGGGTGCGGTTTGCCCTGCGTGACGGTGTCGCCGGTCACCAGGAACTCGAAGTAGGGCCGCGGAAGGCTCTCAACGATCTCCCGGGCGAGGGGTGTCTCTGACATGGTCACAAGGGCACAATGCACGCCGGCGGTGAAAAGTTCATCGAGGAGTTCGCGGGCACCGGGCCGCCACGGGACGTGGCGACGCACCCGGCTGATGACCTGCGCCGTCAGCGTGTCGATGATTTCCCGGACCTCCAGCTGCACGCCGGCACGCTGCAGGATGCCGGCGGAATGGACCAGCGATTGTCCTACGAGCTGCATGGCCTGCTCATGGGACCACGTTCCGCCATGGGCCTCAACGAGGCCGTGTTCGGCCTCAATCCAGTAGGGTTCGGTGTCGACGATGGTGCCGTCCATGTCCCATAAAACGGCTTTGAGCAGGGGCTGTGCGGCAGAAGATTGCATGGTCCCCAGTCTACGGGGCGGCTGCACGGCGCTTTCCCCGACGGGCCCCGCCTACGCCCTCGGCGAATATCAGCGGGACTGTGCGGCGTCCCGGGCCTCCCCGGCCGCCCGGCGCCGTTGTCTGTATCTATGGCGGTTCATTGAATGCATCGGGAACGGTTGTGGACGTAGGGTGAAGGGATGAATAGCTTCGACGACGGAGACACCACCGAACCGGCCGCCGAGCCTGAGACGGAGCAGCTGCTGCAGCCCGTTCCCGAGGGCCAGCGCATCACGGTGATGCTGGCTGCCTTCGAAGGCTGGAACGATGCCGGGGAAGCCGCCAGCGATGCGCTGCGCTACCTGAACAAGCTCTGGGGCGGCAAGAAGGTCGGATCCATTGATGCCGACGAGTACTACGACTTCCAGTTCACCCGGCCCACGGTCAGGCGCACGGCGTCCGGCGAGCGGAAGATCAAGTGGCCGTCCACCCGGATCTACAAGGCCAGCGCGCCCGGGACCAACGTGGACGTGATTTTCATCCAGGGCACCGAACCGTCGTACAAATGGCGGGCCTATACGGCAGAGCTGCTGGTTCATGCCGAAGCCCTCCACGTGGACTACGTGATCCTTGTGGGTGCACTGCTCGCGGACGTGCCGCACAGCCGGCCCATCCCGGTCAGCACCTCAACCGATGACAGCGCCCTGCGCGAGCGGCTGAACCTGGAGGCCTCGCAGTACGAAGGTCCCGTGGGCATCGTGGGAGTGCTCTCCGAGGTGTCCCTGCTTGCGGGCATTCCCACCGTGTCCCTCTGGGCCGCAGTGCCCCACTACGTGGCGCAGGCTCCGTCGCCCAAGGCCCAGCTCGCCCTCCTTAACCGCATCGAGGAACTGCTGCAGGTACCGCTTGATACCCATGAGCTGGCCGAGGAGTCCGATGCCTGGGAGCGCGGCGTCAACGAACTGGCCACCGAAGACCCGGAAATCGCGGCATACGTGCGGCAGCTGGAAGAAGCGAAAGACACCGCCGACCTTCCTGAGGCCAGCGGCGAGTCCATCGCCCGGGAATTCGAGCGCTACCTCAAGCGCAGGGGTAAGGATAAGCCTTAGGGCCTCGCGCCGGGTTATCCCTTAGAGCTCGACGCCGAGCAGCGAGTTGACGGCGTCGCTCACCAGGGCCCGGTCCGCGGCTGAAGCCGCATCTCCGCCTGCCAGCGCCAGCGCTGCCCAGCTGTCCACGGCCGCCAGGGCAGCGGGTGCATCAAGGTCGGCGGAGAGCGATGCACGCATGTCCGCCATAAGGGGTGCTGCCGACCCGGCGGGCGCCACTGCCAGCGCCGAGCGCCAGCGTTCGAGCCGTTCTTTGGCCTCCGCAAATCCTTCGGCCGTCCAGGACCAGTCCGAGCGGTAATGGTGTGCCAGGATGGCCAGCCGGATGGCTGCCGGTTCCTCGCCTGCGGCCCGCAGCTTGGACACCAGCACGAGGTTGCCCTTGGACTTGCTCATTTTTTCGCCGTCCAGGCCGACCATTCCGGCATGGGCAAAGTGCTCCGCCAAAGGCACGCCGGAGAGTGAGTAGGCGTGACCGGCGCCCATTTCGTGGTGCGGGAAGACGAGGTCCGAGCCCCCGCCCTGCACGGTGAACGGTGCGGGCAGGTACTTCTGGGCTATCACCGTGCACTCAATGTGCCAGCCGGGCCGCCCCTCCCCCAGTTGGCCGCCGTCCCAGCGGGGTTCGCCGTCGCGCGCAACGCGCCAAAGGAGGGGATCCAGGGCCTGGCGCTTGCCGGCACGGCCGGGATCGCCGCCGCGCTCCGCGAACAGCTCAAGCATTTCGGATTCCGGCAGGCCGGAAACCGCGCCCAGCGTCCAGGCGTCGACGGTGACGGCATGCTTTCCGGCGGCCTCGACGTCGTAATATACGTCCCCGTCTGGCTCGCCCGGTGTGCCGGTGACGCGGTACGCCAGTCCGTCCTGGAGGAGCTGCTCGATGGCGGGGACGATCAGCGGCATCGACTCTACGGCGCCGACGTAGTGGTCGGGCGCCAGCACGTTGAGCGCTTCCATGTCGGTCTGGAACAGCTCAATCTGGCTGGCCGCGAGCTCGCGCCAGTCAACGCCGGTAGCGGTGGCGCGTTCCAGCAGCGGGTCATCGACGTCCGTCACGTTCTGGACGTAGGAGACCTGCTGGCCGCCGTCGCGCCAGGCCCGGTTCAGCAGGTCGAAGGCGACGTAGCTGGCGGCATGACCCATGTGGGTGGCGTCGTACGGGGTGATTCCGCAAACGTACATCGACTGGTCGCCGTCGGCCTGGAGTGTCACGACACCGCCGGCGGCCGTGTCATAGAGACGGAGGGCGGGCATGGTGCCCGGCAGTTCAGGAACGGGGCGGGATATCCAGGACTTCACAGCCCAAGCCTAGTGCTAGGCGCTGATGACATTGAAACCGAGCAGCAGATACAGCGCCAGGCCGAGGAAAATGCGGTACCAGACAAAAAGCCGGTAGCTGCGCGTGGAAATGAACTTCAGGAACCAGCCGATGATGACGTAACCCACGGCGAACGCAATGACCGTGGCCAGCGCCGTTTCGGGCAGGCCGAAGGGTCCGCTGACCCCGTCCTTGGACACCACTTTGAACAGCTGGTAGAGGCCGCTGCCGAACACGGCGGGAATGGCCAGGAGGAATGAGTACCGGGCAGCCGCCTCCCGTGTGTAACCCATGAGGAGGCCCGCCGTGATGGTGCCGCCGGAGCGGGACACGCCGGGGATCAGTGCCATGGCCTGGGCGAGTCCGTAGAAGATGCCGTGCTTGTACGTGAGGCGGGTGAGATCCCGGTCCTGCTTTCCGACCGCGTCCGCCACGGCCAGGATGAGGCCGAACACAATGAGGGTGGTGGCCACGATCCACAGGCTGCGCAGCACGGACTCGATCTGGTCCTGGAACAGCAGGCCCAGGACGATGATCGGCAGGCTGCCAAGGATCACAAGCCAGCCCATCCGGGCATCGGGGTCCTGGCGGGACACACGCCCCGTCAGGGATCCGAACCAGGCCATCACGATGCGGACAATGTCGCGCCAGAAGTAGACGATCACAGCGGTCTCGGTGCCGAGCTGCGTGATCGCAGTGAAGGCTGCCCCGGGGTCCGCCGCGTTCGGCAGGAAAGACCCCACGATCCTGAGGTGGGCGCTTGATGAAATAGGGAGGAATTCGGTCAGTCCCTGCACAAGACCCAGCAGGGCCGCTTCAATCCAGTTCACGGTTCGACCCTACGTCATGATGCCGGTCGTTTCCCCGTAAGCTTGCTGCTATGCAGCAGCGTTACATCGGCAACAGCGGGCTACGATCATCGGCCCTGTCCCTCGGCACCATGACATGGGCCCGCGAAACGGATGACCAGGATGCCTCGGAGCTGCTGCGGACCTTCGTGGATGCCGGCGGCACGCTTGTGGATACGGCGGCCTCCTACGCGGACGGGCAGGCGGAAGCCTTGCTGGGCGCCTTGCTCGGCGACGTCGTCTCCCGAACGGAAGTGGTCATCTCAACCAAAGCCGGCGTGTCGCCGTCGGACGGACGGCAGAAGGTGGACGCGTCGCGGAACGCGATGCTCTCCGGGCTCGACGCCAGCCTCGCCCGGCTGGGGACCGACTATGTCGACATCTGGTTCGCCCAGGCGTGGGACCCCAATGTTCCCCTGGATGAGACTCTCTCCGCGCTGGAGTTCGCGGTCCGCAGCGGCCGTGCCCGCTACGCGGGCATCTCCAACTACAACGGCTGGCAGACGGCCAAAGCCGCGGCCGTGGCAGGATTCCCGCTCGTGGCCAACCAGTCGGAATACTCGCTGGTGCGGCGGCAGGCCGAGGCCGAGCTGATCCCGGCGGTCGAGGATGCCGGCCTGGGGCTGATGGCCTGGGCTCCGCTGGGCCGCGGCGTCCTGACGGCGAAGTACCGCGGCCATGTCCCGGCCGACTCTCGGGCTGCCGGAACCAGGCTTGCCACGTACGTGGAACCGTATCTGGAACAGCCGGCGTCGCGCGTCGTGGAGGCCGTTGCCATGGCCGCCCGCGGACTGGGCAGGTCGTCCCTGGATGTGGCGCTCAGCTGGCTGCTCACGCGGCACGGCGTGGCCACGGCCGTCGTCGGCGCCCGAACCCCGGTGCAGCTCAAGGAGATCCTGGATTCACAGCTGACGCCGCTGCCCGCGGAGATTGCCCGGGCGCTCGAGGACGTCTCCAGCAGCTCCCCGGCCCTCTAGGACCTGCTCAGTCCCGGGGCTCCGGCCAGGCACTTAAAGCTGGACTCAGTCCTCCAGGATCTCGAGATCCTCGTCGTCGTCCACTTCGTTGCCTTCGTCTTCGTCGTCTTCCTCGTCATCGAACACCTGGAGCGGCGTCACTTCGTTGTATGCCTCATAGAGGGCGTCCTCGTAGACTTCGAAAGCATCAGCAACTGCAAAGAAAGCAGCTTCCACGGAGGGGTCACCATCACCCCGGCGGTTTGAAGCTGCAACAAGATGTTCTTCCAAAGCGGCGGTCAAGGACTGAAGCGCGACACGCGGATCGATGCTCATGCCTTCACGTTAGCGGGAAAAGGACGAAAATGGAGAGCAATGAAGGAACATTTTCTGACCAGCTCGGTCCTGCGGGAACGGGACTACGTGAGGCAGTACGAGTACCTGGTACTGACGGTCAGTCCTGACGATTCACTGCCCGAAGCACGCCGCCGGCTGGTTGAACATTCGGAGTACGGCAAGTGGGAGTTGGAGCGCAGCAGGCTGTACGTGGGCGGCGGCAGACGTTTCTGGCTGCGGCGCCGGGTCACGCAGGTGCAGCGCACCGTATAGCCCTAGGTGCCCAGCCGGGCCCCGCGGAGCCCGTTCCCGGGCCTCGGGTGCAAGGCCCGGGTGCTAGTCCGCGAGCGGGCCGAGCCACGCGTTCGCAACCGTGTTGTGCGCCGACTCGTCATCCGACGGATGGAACATTCCGGCGAGCACATCGCGGTAGAGCCGCTCGAGCTCGGAGCCGCGGAAATAGCTTGAGCCCCCGGAGACGCGGATGGCCAGATCCACCACGGTCCGCGCCGTTTCAGTCGCACGCACCTTAAGTCCGACGAGCTTGGGGAACCATAGGCTTCCATGGTCCACCAGCCGGTCAACGTCTCTGGCGACCTCCGTGAGCTGGGGGGAGAGCGCCTCCATCGCCATGGCTGCTTCCGCCACCTTCCAGCGGATGTCCGGATCCTGGGCGAGGCTGCGTCCCCCGTTCTTGAAGGACGTCCTGCGCTTGGCAGCCTCGACCCCCAGGGCGAGGGCACGCTCGCCGATGCCGGCATAGACGCCGGCAAGGAGCGTCTCAAAGCACGCGAAGATGGCGAAGATCAGCGGATCCGCGTTGGGCCCCACCGGCAGCTTCCGGAAGATGCGGTCCGCCGGCACCCCGGCGCCGTCCAGCACGGTGGTGTTGGACTGGCTGGCGCGCATTCCCAGCGTGTTCCAGTCATCGACGATCCTGTACCCCGCCGCGCCGCGCTCCATGAACCCGTGCACCAGTTCGCCCTCGCCGCCGCGGGCCGCGCTGTCCTTGCCGAAGATCCCCAGGCGGGTCCAGGCCGGCGAGAGGCTCGTGAAAATCTTCGTGCCGGTAAACGTATAGCCTCCATCCGGGCGGGGCTTCGCTTCCGTCAGGGAATCGAAGAGGACAGAGTCGTTGCCGGCCTCGGAGTTCCCGAACGCGAAGATCTCCCCGGCTGCTGCTTCCCGCAGCACGAAGTCGAGCGAGGTGTCGCCCCTTTCGGCGAGGACACGCGCCACCCCGGTCCAGACCAGATGCATGTTGACGGCAAGCGCCGTGGCCGGGGCCGCCGTCGCCAGCCGCCGCTGGCACCTGGCGGCCGCTTCGAGACCAAAGCCCGCTCCGCCGTCGGACTCCGGAACAAAAAGCTTCAGGTATCCTGCAGCGGCGAGCTCCGCAAGATCTTCGGAGAAGAAGGCATTACTCTCGTCGTAGCCTGCGGCCCTGCCGCGGATGCGTTCGAGCAGATCGTCGGGCAGCAGCTGTTCGGCGTCCATGGGGCGGCGGCTCAGTAGTTGGTGAGCAGGGTGTTCAGGACCCTTGCGCCGAACTTCAGTGACTCGGCAGGAACCCGTTCGTCCACGCCATGGAACATCCCTGTGAAGTCCAGATCGTCCGGCAGCTGGAGCGGCGCGAAGCCGTAGCCGGTGATGCCCAGCTTGCTGAGGGCCTTGTTGTCGGTTCCGCCGGACAGCGTGTACGGCAGGACCTTGGCCCCGGGGTCCTCCGAGTGCAGGGCATCGATCATGGAGTCCACGAGGTTGCCGGAGAAGGGCACCTCGAGGGAGACGTCCTGATGCACGTAGCTGACGTCCACGCCGCTGCCGGCCAGCTCGCGCACAATTTCGAGCACCTGCTCCTGCTGGCCGGGAAGGGTCCGGCAGTCCACCAGGGCCTCGGCCGATTCGGGAATGACGTTGTGCTTGTAGCCGCCCCTCAGGAGGGTGGGGTTGGAAGTGTTCTGCAGCGTGGCGCCGACGAAGCGGGCCACGGTGCCCAGTTCCTTGAGCAGCATCTCCGGGTTGTCGGGATCGAACTCCACACCGGTGAGTTCCGTGACGCCGTCGAGGAACTGCCGCGTGGTGGCCGTCAGCTCGATGGGCCACTGGTATTCGCCGATGCGGGTCACGGCCCCGGCGAGGCGGGTGATGGCGTTGTCGGTGCTGATCTGCGAGCCGTGGCCTGCCCGGCCGTGGGCCACAAGCCGCAGCCACGAGATGCCCTTCTCCGCCGTCTGGAGAAGGTAGGTGCGCTGCCCGCCGATGGTGGCGGAGAATCCGCCTACCTCCGAGATCGCCTCCGTGGCCCCTTCGAACAGCTCCGGGCGGTGCTTGACGGCGAACTGGGAGCCGTGGACGCCCCCGGCCTCCTCATCGGCAAAGAAAGCAAAGACGATGTCCCTCTTGGGCTTGCGGCCCGTCCGGGCGAAGTCCCGCAGGACAGACAGGATCATGGCGTCCATGTCCTTCATGTCCACGGCGCCGCGGCCCCAGATAAGCCCGTCCTTCAGTTCGGCGCCAAACGGATCCACCGACCATTGCTCCCGAAGTGCCGGAACGACGTCCAGGTGCCCGTGCACTACCAGCGCGCTTGCGGAGGGGTCCTCCCCCGCCAGCCGCGTGACCACGCTGGCCCGGCCCGGCTCCGATTCGAAGATCTCAGCTTCCAGGCCGACCTCGGAGATCAGGCCGGCCGTATATTCGGCGGCGGCCCGTTCGCCCGGCCCGGAACCGTCCCCGAAGTTGGACGAGTCGATGCGGATGAGCTCCTGGCAGATAGTGACGACTTCATCCTCTGGCCGGATGTGAGACATTGGTCACTCCTTATATCGTGGGGAATGCGGATTCAGGCGGCTGTGGCGGGTTGTGGCCACCGGAACGCGTAGGTTCAGCCTACCCAGTCGGCCCGATTCCATGTTTCCCCAAAGTTCGTGTTAGAGTTTTTCTCGCTGCTTCGGAGAGATGCGAAACGCTGAAAGGCGGAACGGGTCACCGAATTACCACCTGCGCGGGTGGCGGAATGGCAGACGCGCTAGCTTGAGGTGCTAGTCCTCGAAAGGGGGTGGGGGTTCAAGTCCCCCTCCGCGCACAACGGGAAAAGCCCCCGGAATCCACGGATTCCAGGGGCTTTTTCGTGCCCGCACTCACCTGCGCTGCCGAAGAGCGCAGCGAACGACGAGCTGCCGCCAGCTCCCTCGGGCAGGCCTTCAGCGGACCAAGCCGGAGACGAGGTTGATGGTGGTGGCCAGCACAATGGCTCCCAGCAGATATGACAGCAGGGCGTGGCGCAGCACGGTGCCGCGGATGGCGTCGGTTTTCAGGTCGGTGTCGGAGACCTGGAAACACATGCCGACGGTGAAGGACAGGTAGGCGAAGTCCAGGTAGCGCGGCTGCCTGTCCTCGTTGAAGTCCACCCCGGACTTGTCCCGGTAGTAAATCGACGCGTAGCGCAGGGCGAAGAGCGTGTGCACCAGGAACCAGGACAGCGCCACGCTGCCGAGCGCCAGGGCGATGATGGCCGATTTCCCGCCGCCTTCCGTGGTGGAGGCGTCGAGCAGGATCAGCGCGACCCCGCCGAAGCTGGCAATCGTTGCTGCGAGCACGAGGGCATCCGAGGCGGCCCGGCCGGGATCGTCGCGCCGGGAGTGCGCCGCTGTGGCCCCCGCGTTCAGTCCGCCGATGATCGACCAGACCCAGACGAGGTAGGTGGCGCAGGCGGCACCCCAGCCCGTCGCGGGCGCGTAGGACCACGATTTCAGGAATCCGACGGCCACAGCCGCACCGATACCGACGACGGCCATCACCAGGAGCCGAAGACGCGAATGATGGGCCGGCTTGTCGTACTCCGTCGGCTGGTGCCCTGCCCTGTCAGTTGTGCTCATGGTCCGATCATTCCAGCTCCGCGGTCCGGAACCCGGGCGGCGGCCTGGCCGAGTCCGGTCAAATGCTGCCGGTTCAGGGCGTCCAGCTCGTCATCGGTGAGGTCGTCGAAGGTCCGGGCCTCGCGGCGGTCACTGCGGGCGAAGCGGACGAACATCAGGATGATCAGCGGCAGGTCGACGATTTCGGCGATGAACCACAGCAAGTCTCCGGCCATCTGCTGGTCGCGCAGAGGACCGGGCTGCCAGCTGGGGCGTCCGGCCGCGGCCCGCCCGGCCCCGTCCATGATCCCCGGGCTGAGCCGCATCAGGATTCCGGGCACGGCGTCGGCCAGGAGCTCGATGAAGACGTAGATGAACTCGACAATGATCAACGAACTGATTGCCTTCGTTGACGCGTCCTCGATGATCGGCACCGCCATCAGCATCCCCAGCAGGGGCACGAATATGGTCAGCAGCACGTCCCAGAGCGTGCTGGTCCGCAGGGTGTAGAACAGCGGAGTGAGGAACAGGCTGAAGATGCCCAGCCCCAGCAGGGCAGCAACCAGGGTGTTGCTCAGGCAGCGCACCACGGCGTGGTCCAGGATTCTCTCCAGCCGCGAAGCCCCCGCAGTGCCCAGCGAGGTCCGGGCCAGGGTAAGCGGCCTGCCCGCCGCCACGAGCAACGGGACGACGAAGAGGTAAGAGGTGACCTTCAGCGTGAAAACCCAGCGGAGATCGTGGCTGTAGACGCCCGTGAAGCCGCAGCTGAGCACCGTGAAGCTGCCCAGGCCCAGCACGTAAAACGTCACCGTCCGCCACCACGGCCACGTGATGCCGCGCCTCGCGGCCGCCCGGACTCCGCGCGCGTACAACACGGCGGCCAGAAGCAGCAGCGCAAGGGCCGGCCAGTTGAGCGTCCAGGAGCGCCAGACGACATCCCACGTTGGCATGGTCAGTTCCTCCTTGCCACTTCTTCGGCTGGCGCCTCGTCCGAGGCGTCCCCGCTGAACACGGCGCCCTCGTCAGCCTCATCGCCGTCGCCGGCCTTTTTGCTCCGGCGGTGCTTGAGGTATTCGATGCCCCATGGCACTACGGACACCACAACCATGACTACGGCGATGATGTCGATGTTCTTGGCGACTATGTCGAAGTGCCCCAGCCAGGTGCCCAGCAGCGTGACGGACGTGGCCCATGCCAGGGCTCCGACGATGTTCCACAGCGAGAAGGACTTGTAGCCGTAGCGGGCGATCCCCGCGCTCAGCGGCGCATAGGTCCGCACGATGGGAACGAAACGGGCCAGCACAATGGCCGGTCCGCCGTGGCGGCGGAAGAAGTCCTCGGTCTTGTCCAGATGGGACGTCTTCAGGATTTTGGCGTCGTCCTTGAACCAGCGGCGGCCGAACTTGCGTCCGAGCAGGTAGCCCACCTGGTCCCCCGCCACCGCCGCCGCCGTGATGACGCCGATCAGCACCGGCAGTGCCAGGTTCAGCTCCTGGTGAAGGAGTCCGGCAGTAAAGAGCAGGGAGTCGCCGGGCAGGAACGGGAAAAGGACACCGGATTCGATGAAGACCATCAAGGCAATGACAGAGAGGGTGGCCGGCCCCAGGCCCTGAAGGAGGGCTGCCGGGTCCAGCACGGAGGGACTCCCTGCGGACGATGCCACGGCAGGTGCAATCGCTAGGGCATGAAGAGTGTGCATCGAACCACCCTCGCCCGCGGTCTCTAAGAAAACCCTAAGAAACCGGCGCAGGGACCTGAACCGCCTGTACGAGGACGACGTCGTCGAGGCGGTCAGGATTGAGCGCTGAGCAGACTCATGGCCATCCGAACGGCACGTACGTACGATGATTGAAGGCCCGGAATCCGGTGCGGTCAGCTTGGCCGGAGGATGGGGTTGTCCCGGCCCGCCGGAGGTGCAGCGCATTGCATTTCGCTTTCATTTGCCTGCCCGCCGCGGGCCATGTGAATCCGACGTTGCCGGTGGTTGCCGAGCTCGTCCGGCGCGGCCACCGTGTCACGTATGCGACCTCGGCGAAGTATGCGGGCGCTGTTGAGTCTGCCGGCGCCGCCTTTTTTGAGAGTGGAGAGGACCTGGCCGCGCAGTTTCCCCGGTTCGGCAGTCCTGGTCAGGGCGCCGGCGCTGCATCCCCACAGGCGGGGATGCTGGCGGGATTGGCGTCGGGGATGATGTCTGGACTAGTGGAGCGGCTGCTGGAGCGTGCGAGGGAGGAGTTCCCCGCCCTGTTGGCCCGTTTGGCCGCGGACCGGCCCGACGCCGTGTGCTACGACGCCATGACACTGGCCGGAAAGATGGCAGCCATGAAACTTGACCTGCCCGACGTCGCGTTGCTGCCGAGCTATGCAACCAACGAACATTTCTCCGTGCGGGAGCTGATGCCGGCCCGTGCGCCGGAAGAAATGCTGGCAGCGTGGAAGCGGGTCCGCCGGCTGATCGATGATTTCGCAGCAGAGCAGGGCCTGGACGATTTCACCTTCATGGAAGGCCCGTCGGCGTCGTTGAATATCTGCTTCATCCCCAGGGAATTCCAGCCAGCCGGCGACACCTTTGGCGCCAGCTTCCACTTTGTGGGACCTTGCCTTGGCCAAAGAACGGACGAGAACACATGGCGGCCCGACCGGCAGTCCGCGCCACTGGTCTTCATTTCGCTGGGCACCACACCGCTGAACGACCGTGCCGAATTCTTCCGGATGTGCCTGGAGGCATTCGCCGGCACCCCGTGGCAGGTGGCCATGGCCATTGGCGACCGCACCGGGGTGGCCGAACTGGGGGACATACCGGACAACGCTGACGTCCGCGCGTTCTTTCCCCAGCTGGAAGTCCTCCGCCATGCCGACGTGTTTCTCTCACACACGGGGATGAATTCCACCATGGAGGCCCTGTACTTTGGAGTGCCTTTGGTGGCCTTTCCGCTGCAGCCGGAACAGGAAGCCAATGCCCGCCGCGTCGAGGACCTGGGACTGGGACGCCGCCTGCCCGCCGAATCGCTCACACCCGCCCTGATCCGCACGGTCATCACCGAAGTCAGTGACGACCAGGAAATCCGGCGAAACCTGGAGACCATGAGCCAGCGCGTCCGCGGAGCTGGAGGACCAGCGGAGGCCGCCGACGCCATCGAACGCTACCTGCACGGCGGGCGCCCTTCGGCGTAGCTCTTGCGCTGCTCCCCGGCCGGCGGCCTGCGCCTCAAGCGTGGGCTCGCGCCCGAATCGGTCCGATGGCCAGGCTCGCATCGGCTCGGAGGAAGCCCCCGATGCGGTCAGCCTGTGCCATCAGTTCGTCCTTCTGGGGCGTTCTCAGCGGCCGGAACAGTTCGGCCGTGATTTCGACTCTGCGCCCGGACCGGCGTTGGTGCCACAGTCCTCCGACCACGCCGTCAATCAGCACAACCGGAAAATTACCGGCCTGCCCCCTGGACAGCCCCCGCTGGGCGGCCTCCCCGGCGAAGAGCCGATCGCGGGGCTGGGAGCCCACGATGAAGGCATCGAAGAGCGAATGCTGCCTGCGCCAGGACAGCGCGCCAGCGCGGCCACATCCCGTTGAACGCGGGCATGACCAGCTCACCAGCCCACGGCCCCGTTTGTGCGACGACGGCGTCGCCGAGTTCTGCCGCGGTGAGCTCGGCCGCCCGGAGCGCATCGGCTATCGCGAAAATGACTTCCTCCGCCTGCGCCAGAGTCAGGAACCGTTGCTGGACCGCTGCAGGGAGCGGAATTGCGCCCAGAGCTGCTGTCCAGAGGGGGAGGTCCTCGGCAGGCAGCAGGTGAACGGTGCCGCGGGGTCCGTACGTCTTGACCAGGCTTCGCTCGTCCCCCAGGCCCCGACGGATCTCCTCCTGGGAAATGCCCAGCGAGCGTATCCCGGTGGACAGCTCCGCGGCCGAGGGGACTTGGGCGTGTGCCCCGCACATGGCCCTCACGATATCGGCCGGGCGGCTGTGCCCGGCGGGCGGGACAAGCCCGTTCCGCTCCAGC
Organism: Burkholderia sp. RS01; assembly: GCF_039748055.1. NCBI lineage: Bacteria > Pseudomonadati > Pseudomonadota > Betaproteobacteria > Burkholderiales > Burkholderiaceae > Burkholderia > Burkholderia sp. RS01. The sequence continues at coordinate 150,801 of NZ_JBDLAK010000005.1, read as the reverse complement.
CGCCGGGCGCAGACCTCAGCCCACGAAAACGCCTCTGGCTTCCGAATGCTCATCCCTGCAGTGTTCCTTCGACGCCTTCCCGAGACAATGGGGCGCGGGTTCCCCTCCACCTGTCGTTCAGGGTCACACGCCCCGCGATGCCATCGGGGCGTGTGACTACACCACTACCCCACCCACTCTGGAGCTCCGTCAGCACCGGGCTTAGGGTGGTGCCATGGCTGATGCGTATTCCTCTCTCCTCGAAGCGTTCAAGAACGTTGGTGCGGCCAGAGCCTACGGCGCTCCGGTCAGGCTCGACGACGGCGAAGAGTTCGTGCCGGTCGCCCTGGTTTCGTTCGGGTTCGGCGGCGGCACCGACGCCGAACCCGACGGCGCAGGTGCTTCGGGCGGAGGCGGGGGCGGCGTAGTCATCCCGCTCGGCGTTTACAGCCGCGGCAGCGGGGGCAGCCCTGTGTTCCGGCCTAACACGATTGCGCTTCTGGCCGGCCTCGTCCCTGTCGTGTGCGCTGCGGGTTTTGCGGTTCGCGGAGCTATTCGGGCGCTGCGTCCGTAGATGCCTGGCCACACCAGAGGGCTACCCCAGCCGGCTGCGAACGATCTCGCTGACGGCCTTGCCGTCGAAGCGCCCGGCGACCTTGGCCGTGACGGGCTTCATCACGGCGCCCATGTGCCGGATGGACAGCTCCGCCCCTTCGGCTTTCAGGGCGTCGATCGCCTCGTCAACTATTCCTTCCACCTCCGCGGCAGTCAGCGGCTGCGGCAGGTACGCCTCGATGACCTCGGCTTCTGCGAGTTCGGCGGCGGCACGCCCGTCCTCGCCGGCCTCCGTGTAGATGCGCGCCGTGTCATGGCGCTTCGCGGCTTCCTTCTGCAGCAGAGCAGTCACCTGGGTGTCATCCAGTTCGGTTGGCGTCTTGCCCGACTTCTCACGCGTTTCGATCTCGCCCAGCACATTGCGCACCGTGGTGAGCGCCACCCGGTTGCCGTCCTTCATGTGGACAACGACGTCAGCGTGCAGGCGTTCCTTCAGGGTGCTCATGGTTTTCGTCCTTTCAACAGCGTTCAGTAGTTCAATGGTGTACCCGGCCACGGGTTCCCACTAGGACCCAGCCCGCGGCGGCCGCGTCGCCGCACCGGCCGGGGCACCGCTCCCGGTTCACCGGCATGCCGCAGCCGGAAGGCGCAAATTTCCGGTTATGGTTGTGAGGGTTGGGGGCCACCACCCGGCCTGGGGAGGAATGAACACATGGAACTGCATGGCCGAAATCGTCGGAACGCGAAAATAGGCCGCCGGCTTTTCACCCTCGCCTCAGTAGCCGTGGCCCTCAACGGCTGCGGTCCTGCAAACCGAAGCGAAGGCACCGGCAGCGCAGCGGCATCTCCCGTCGCCCCACCGGCCACGGCCACTGCACGAAAACGTCCGACGACGACCCCGCCTGCCGTGCGTCCCCTGCCGGATCCTCAAACGCAGGTTTCCCAGACGGCATCGGCCCTTCTTCCGGGGACCTATGGTCCGCCCGGCCCGGCTCCCAGCCGCCGGCCCGCGGCCGCCGCGCCTGCCAAGGCCCGCATCGTGGCTGATTTCACGGGCAAGGCACCCGGCACATGGGGGCTCTATGTGCCGGGGACCGCCACGAACCTCACGGGCCGCGGCCGCAGGATCGCCCTGACCTTTGACTGCTGCGGCGGGCCCGGGGGCGACGGCGTGGACCGGGAACTCATCGACACGCTTCAACGTACGCGAACCCGGGCCACGTTCTTCCTCAATTTCCGGTGGATCCAGGCAAATCCCGGAGTTGCCAGATCCCTGGCCGAAAACCCTCTCTTCGAGATCGGCAACCACGGCACCAAGCATGTTCCGCTCTCGGTTTCCGGCCGCAGCGCGTACGGAATCCAGGGCACCGCCAGCCCGGCGGAGGTCTACGACGAAGTCATGGTCAACCAGGCTGCACTGTACCGGCTCACGGGCAAGCCTGCCAGGTACTTCCGCCCCGGAACCGCCTACTTCGACGAGGCCTCGGCCGCCATAGTCAGGGAGCTCGGGCTGATCCCCGTGTCATTCAGCATCAACGGCGACGGCGGTGCCACCTACCCTGCGCCGGTTGTTCTTGGCGAAGTCGCCGCAGCCAAGCCCGGGGATATCATCATCGCCCATGCCAACCACCCTCACGGCGGAACCGCAGCCGGAGTGGCGCTGGGGTTGACCGCCCTGAAAACGGCAGGCCTCAAACCGGGACGACTCAACGTGAAGTAGTCCGGCGGTAGCCTAGAGTCCTATGGTTTACTTCGAAGCAGCTGCCCCGTCCCTCCCGCAACTGTGGTGGGACCGCGTGGCTTCCGGCTTCGCGCAGTCCGACATTCCCGCGGTGACCGTTACCGAACTCCTCGCCGTCGTCGTGATCGCCGCAATTCTCTCCGTCCCGCGCGCCACGTGGCGGTACTTCGGGCTGTTTGCGACCGTAACCCATGAACTGGGGCACGCATTTGCCGCGCTTACCAGTGGCCAGCGGCTCGGCGGCATCCAGCTTCGGCTCAACCACTCCGGCACCACCACCTCCTACACCCGCGGCCGGTTCGCCGCCGTATGGTCAGGGTTTTGGGGGTATCCCGTTCCCGGCATGGCGGGTGCAGCGCTGGTCTGGTCCGGCTTCACCGGGTGGGGGCCTGCTGCCATGTCCACCGGGCTGCTGATTCTGCTGGCATCCCTGATGTTCATCCGCAACGTCGCCGGCGTCTTCATCCTCCTGGCGGCCGTCCTTGCCTCGGCCACCACGATCATTGCCGTGCCCGCTGCTTTTACCGGCCATATCGCAATCATCCTGGGGCTGGCCCTGCTCGTCGCCTCAGTCCGCGACCTGGCCAAGCTCACGAACGTCCACCTCCGCCGCCGCGACCAGTTGCGGACCTCCGACGCCTACATCCTCTACCGCGCCACGGCCGTGCCCTCGGGGGTATGGATCGTCCTCTTTGCCATACTTGTCGGGGCGTCCTGGTTGGTGGCGTGGCAGCCGATTTCGAAGGTTCTTGCCGCGGCGACATAGGCTGGACCTATGAGCGAGAAGTCCAGCACCCTCGAAGAGCACAGCACCGTCGATGAACACAGCACCAAGGGATCGTATGTCACCGGTGGCGACTTCAACCGGGACACTAACTACATCGAGGACCGCATTACCCGCGAGGGCAAGCCGGGACCGAACGGTGAGCCAGGCTGGCCCGTGGCCCCCGGCCGCTACCGGCTGGTAGCCGCACGCGCCTGCCCGTGGGCGAACCGGGCGGTGATCGTCCGACGGCTTCTGGGCCTGGAAGAGGTCATCTCGTTGGGTCAGCCCGGCCCCACCCACGATGCCCGGTCCTGGACCTTCGACCTGGATCCGGACGGCAAGGACCCGGTGCTGGAAATCGAGCGCCTGCAGGACGCGTACTTCCGCCGGTTCCCGGACTATCCGCGAGGCATAACCGTGCCCGCCATGGTGGACATCGCCACGGGAGCGGTGGTCACGAACGACTTTCCGCGGATCACGCTGGACTTTTCCACCGAGTGGACGGAGTTCCACCGCCCCGGAGCGCCCCAGCTTTATCCGGACCACCTGCGCGAGGAGATTGACCGCGTCAACAAGCGTATCTTCACGGAGGTTAACAACGGCGTGTACCGGTGCGGTTTCGCCGGCTCGCAGGAGGCCTACGAGTCGGCCTACAGCCGCCTGTGGACGGCCATGGACTGGCTTGAGGAACGGCTCGGCACCCGGCGGTATCTCGTCGGCGACTCGATCACCGAAGCTGACGTCCGCCTCTTCACGACGCTGGCCCGGTTCGATGCCGTCTACCACGGCCATTTCAAGTGCAACCGGAACAAACTCAGCGAGATGCCGGTTCTGTGGGCCTATGCCAGGGATCTCTTCCAGACGCCCGGTTTCGGGGACACCACCGACTTCGTGCAGATCAAGCAGCACTACTACGTCGTCCACGAGGACATCAATCCCACACGCGTCATCCCGGCCGGCCCGGACTTGTCCGGATGGCTGGCGCCGCACGGCCGCGAGGCCCTGGGCGGGCGCCCCTTCGGGGAGGGAACGCCTCCCGGCCCCGTCAAAGCCGGGGAGGAAGTGGCCGCGGGACACGGGGCTTCCTGAACGCAGATTACGGCTTGCCGCAGGTTCACCCGGCCCTGCCGTGAGAGTTAGTCCACTTGCCGCACACCGGCAGCGCCCCTACTGTTGGGCCGGATGAGCACCTCGACGCAGAACACAACGGCCCGGGAACCGCTGCCCCGGAAACTCTGGCGGCTCTCTGCAGGAAGTGTGGCCCGCGCCCTTGCGGCGCCGCGGCTGCAGCTGGCAGCCAAGGCGGGCCTGGCCGCGGGCCTCGCGTTCATGATCGCCCCGCTCATGCCGGGCGCTGCGGCGCACTATCCCTACTATGCTCCGCTTGGGGCGCTCGTGGCCATGTACGAAAACGTAGCCGGCTCCATGCGGCAAGGCCTGCAAACGCTCGTGGGACTGGCGGCGGGCATAGGCCTTGCGTTCCTCCTGATCAGCTTTGGCGCCACACCGCTCACCGTGGGCATCGTGATGGCGCTCGGTGTCCTGCTCGCCGGGCTCCCCCGCCTGGGCGCGGGCCGGGACTGGATCCCGACGGCGGCACTGCTGGTCTTGCTCGTGGGCGGACGCAACCCGGACGACTTCTCGTTCGGTTACCTGCTCCAGATGGGCTTTGGCGTGGCGGTGGGCATCGTTGTCAACATGCTCGTGTTCCCGCCCCTGCACTTCAACGCAGCGGCCCTGAGCCTGGCAGAACTCCGTCTCGCGTTGGCCCGCCAACTATCAGACATGGGCGAGGCGGTGCACGAAAAGTGGCCGCCGGAGCACCAGGAGTGGTCCCGCAGGTCGGAGGAGCTGGCCCGGTCGGCCCGGTCCGTCCGCGCCGCCGTCGAAAAAGCCGATGCCAGCAGGGAGGCCAACCCCCGCCGCCGTTTCCATCCCCGCGACCTGAACCTGGATTACCGCAGCGTCCGCGCCCTGGAGCGCGTCACGTTCCACATCCAGGATATGACCGAGGTGCTGACTGACGTGATCTGGAACGAGGACATGCCCTTCACCATTCCGCTGCCGTACAGCGAACCGCTGGCGGGCGCCCTGTCCGCAGTCAGTGAAGTGCTCCGCGCCGCGGAGGAGGACGATGCCGGCCGGCAGGCTGAGCTGCTGAGTGCTGCACACGCCGCGGTCGGCGTCCTCGAAGAGCGCATCACCTCTGAGGACGCCGACGCGGACGGACCGAGCGCCGCGGAATCCATCCTGCTGAGCCTGCACCGGATACTGCGCGCGGCCGGAACGGACAGCCGGTAAGCCCGCCCGGTCCGGGGCGGCACTACAGCGCCGTCACCGATCCGCTGAAATGCTTCCGGCCGGACCGTGGGCTCCAGGCCACGTAGTCGGAACGCAGCCAGGCCGCGCCCTCCGTCTGCGCCGTGGAGATGTCCAACGCCACCCTCGCGGGAAGGAACACCGGCGCCTCGAAACTGACCTCCCAGCGGAAAGCCTCGCCCTTCGCCGAACCAACGTCCGCCAGCGCACGGGACGCGAGGTACATGCCGTGCGCAATTGAACGGCGAAGGCCAAGGGCCTTGGCCGAAAGCACGCTGAGGTGGATGGGATTGAAGTCTCCCGAAACGGCAGCATAGGCACGCCCCGCGTCGACGCCGAGCTGCCAGAGTGCAGTGGGATCCGGAGCCTTGAACGCCGCAGGCTGCACGGCGGCCGCCGCCTTATCGATTCCGGGCAGGAACACACCCTTTGCCAGGTACGTCGAAACACCCCGCCAGCGAACCGTTCCGTCACCGGCCGCGCGGACCTCGGCCACGATGTCCAGTTGGGTCCCGGCGCGGTGCGCGCGGAGGTTTTCGGTCCAGGCCGAAATATCCACCGGTTCGGTAAACCGCACCGGACTGCGGTGCTCGACAGCATTGCGCAAATGGATCATTCCTAGCAGCGGCAACGGAAAGTCGTCACGGTTCATGACGCTCATGGCGACCGGGAACGCCAGCGCGTGGATGAAGCCGGCGGGCAAAACGTCGCTGGCAGTTTCACCCAGGAGGTGCTGATAGGCCGTGAGGTTCCCGACGTCGGCCAGGACTCCCCTGACCTCATGGCTTACCAAGGGCAGGGCGGTGCTGTTGTGGGACCCTAGGAGCCGGCGCCGGGCAGCCGCGGCGGCCGCGTTCACATAGAGCTTCGAGAGGGACGGCATTTCTCCCAGGATGACGGGCTGGGCACTGCTCATGCTCCCACCATGTTTTGTCCGCACACCCGGAGCACCTCGCCGGAAATGCCGCAGGCGGCGCCGCTGGCGAGGAAAGCAATCGTCTCGGCAACGTCCTGCGGCCGGCCGCCCTGCTGCAGGGAATTCAGCCGACGGGCAATCTCTCGCGTGGCAAACGGTATGCGGGCGGTCATCTCCGTCTCGATGAAGCCGGGCGCCACGGCGTTGATCGCACCGCCGTATCCGGCCAACAAAGGTGCCGTGGCCCGGACCATGCCCATCACCCCGCCCTTGGACGCAGCATAATTCGTCTGGCCCCTGTTGCCTGCGATACCGCTGGTGGAAGCAACGGACACGATGCGCGGCGACGACCGGAAGTGCTCGGAAGCCAGGAGGGCGCCGTTGATGCGCAGTTGGGCGGCGATGTTCACGTCGATCACCGAACTCCAGCGCGAGTGGTCCATGTTGACGAGCAGTTTGTCCCGCGTAATTCCCGCGTTGTGGACCACGATGTCCAGGCGCCCGTAGCGGCCGACGGCGTGGTCGAGGATCCTGGTGCCGGCGTCATCGCGGGTGATGTCCAGTTGCAGGGCTGTCCCTCTGACGTCGTTGGCGACCTCGGCCAGGTGGTCACCCGCGGCCGGGATATCGACCGCCACCACTGTCGCGCCGTCCCGGTGGAGCGTACGGGCAATCGCCGCGCCGATCCCGCGCGCGGCACCCGTAACGACGGCGACTTTTCCTGCGAGCGGTGTGTCGACGTCGTCGGGCAGCGTGCCGTCAGAAGTACCGATCCGCACGAACTGGCCGTCCACGAATGCGGACCGCGCGGAAAGGAAGAACCGGAGCGCGCCCAGCGCACCCGGCGCGGTTGCGCCCACCCCGTCTGCCAGAAGAACGCCGTTCCCTGTGGCACCGGCACGGAGCTCCTTGGCCAGTGAACGGAGCAGCCCGTCCACCCCCTGCCGGGCGGCTGCGGCGGCGGGGGTGCCGCCGTCAGGCATGCGGGAAACGGTGATGACGCGTCCGTTCGGAGCAAGGTCCCGCAAGGAGGGCGCAGCACTCAGCACCGGCTCCTCAAGGTCGCCGGGCGTTTCGAGGTCGTCGAGGACCAGCACGATCCCGCCGAGCTTTTCCCCGGGGACGGCGTGGCGCCGGACGTCCAGGTCCCAGGCAAGGAGGTCAGCCGCCAGGGCATCCGCTCCCGCGCTCGAACCCACAACCAGCACGGGGCCGTTGACCAGGGGTTGGCCGGGTTCGTAGCGCCGGAGCACGGCAGGCTGCGGCAGCCCGAGCTTCTTCGCAACATCCCGGCCGAGGCCCTTGCTGACCAACCGTGTGTAAGTATCTGTCATGAGAATCCCCTAGTGTGCTTCCAGCAGCGCGACGACGCCCTGGCCGCCCGCGGCGCAGATGGAAATCAGGCCGAGGGCCGGACGCCCGTCAGCGGTGCCCTTTTCGTGCAGCATCTTGGCGAGCGACGCCACGATGCGTCCGCCGGTGGCGGCGAACGGGTGGCCTGCCGCGAGCGACGATCCGTTGACGTTAAGCCTGGAACGGTCTACCTTCCCGAACGCTCCTTCCAGCCCCAACCGGGTCCGACCGAATTCCTCATCTTCCCAGGCGGCCAGCGTGCTCAGCACCGTCCCGGCAAACGCCTCGTGGATCTCGAAGTAGTCGATGTCATCCAGCGTCAGGCCGTTGCGCGCCAGCAGGCGCGGCACGGCAAAGGCGGGAGCCATGAGGAGACCGTCTTTGCCGTGGACGAAATCCACGGCGGCGGCCTCACCGTCCAAAATCGTGGCGAGCGTGGGCAGGTCGTGCCGGTCCGCCCACTCTTCGGACGCCAGGAGCACGGTGGAAGCGCCGTCGGTCAGCGGAGTGGAATTGCCGGCCGTCATGGTGGCTGCGGATCCAAGGCTCCGGCCGAAGACCGGCTTCAGGGACGCCAGCTTTTCCAGGCTCGTGTCGGCCCGGAGGTTGGAGTCCCTGGTGAGCCCGCGGTACGGGGTGAGGAGGTCATCGAAGAACCCCGCATCGTAGGCGGCTGCAAGGTTGCGGTGGCTGTTGTAGGCCAGCTCGTCCTGGGCCTCACGCGTGATCTTCCACTGGGCAGTGGTCAGTGCCTGGTGCTCCCCCATGGACAGGCCGGTGCGCGGCTCGCCCGTATTCGGTGCGTCCGGCGCAAGGTCCTTGGGACGCAGACGGGCGAGGATCTGCAGGCGCTGCGGCAGTGTTTTGGCCCGGCTGAGATCGAGCAGGACTTCACGGAGTCCCTCACTGACGGCGATCGGCGCATCGGATGCCGAGTCGACACCGCCGGCGATGGCGGACTCAATCTGTCCGAGCTTGATCTTGTTGGCAAGGCCCAGCACCGTTTCCAGTCCTGTGGCGCAGGCCTGCTGGAGGTCATATGCCGGCGTTTCCGCGGAAAGCGCGGAGCCCAGCACGGCCTCGCGGGTCAGGTTGAAATCCCGCGAGTGTTTCAGGACTGCGCCTGCGGCCACTTCGCCGATGCGCTCGTCCTGCAGCCCGAACCGGGCGATCAGTCCGTCCAGGGCTGCCGTGAGCATGTCCTGGTTGGACGATTTGGTGTAGGCCCCGCCCGTGCGGGCGAACGGAATCCTGTTACCGCCCACCACCACGGCCCGGCGAACTGCGTGTCCAGATGAAGCGGCCCGCGCCACGGCGGGCTCTTCTGATCCATTTACTGACTGTCCGTCGATGGACATGCGGTGTCTCCTTAGGTCCAGGCTAGTTATCGATACCCAGCGTACCTGATACGCTGGGTATCGTGAATATGAGCCACACTGACGGAGACTCCCTGTCCGGACCCGCGGCCGTGGACGGCCGCGCCTCCAGGTGGCAGTCCCACCGGGAGGAGCGCAGGCGCGAACTCATCAAGTCTGCCCGGCGCGCCGTTCACGCCCTGGGCAGCGATGCCTCCATGGAGGACATCGCCACGGCAGCCGGCACGTCAAAGTCGGTGTTCTACCGGTATTTCGGTGACAAGGCGGGGCTGCAGCAGGCCGTGGGCGAAGTGGTGCTTTCCCAGATGCAGCGCCGCATCCGGGAAGCTGCGCAGAGTGCCCAGACCCCGCGCGAAGGCCTGTTTGCGATGGTCTCCGCGTACCTCCAAATGGCCGAGACGAGCCCCAACGTCTATACCTTCGTGACCCGCTATTCAGCGGGAGATACCGACGGCGGCCACACCGCCATTGCCACGGCCGGCGCGCTGGGGCATTTCTTCGACTCCATCGCGGACATGATCGCCCGGCCCATGCGCGCGCATCTCGGCGAAGGCAAGGAAGCCGTGATCGGCTACTGGCCGAACGCGGCGATCGGACTGGTCCGCAATGCAGGCGAGCAGTGGCTCGCCAGCCCGGACTCCCCTGCGAAACCGGACCAGGAGACGATGGCCCGCCAGATCACCGCCTGGCTCTGCGTTGGCATCGCACCCGAACTTACCGACGTTCAGTAACCCTCAAATTGTCAAAAACCAACGAAGGAAACGACATGACTGAAGTAGCGGACCGCCCCACGGGCGCATTCTCCCGTCCGGCTCCGGCAGGACAGCCCGCCGTCGACGTCGCCGTGCTCGGCGAGCAGCTGCTGGGCAAATGGGCGCACGTCCGGCGCCAAGCCCGCGAGTTGGCAGCGCGCCCGGAACTGCACAAGACCGAGGGCCTCACCCATACCGAGCACCGCAAGCGCACGTTCGGCCAGCTTCGCTACCTCGTGGAAAACGATGCCGTCCATCGCGCCTTCCCGGCCGCCCTCGGCGGATCAGACGACCACGGCGGAAATATTGCGGGCTTCGAGGAGCTGGTCACTGCCGACCCGTCCCTGCAGATCAAGGCCGGCGTGCAGTGGGGCCTCTTCGGCTCGGCCGTGATGCACCTGGGCACCGAGGAGCACCACCGCAAGTGGCTGCCGGGCATCATGAACCTGGACATCCCGGGCTGCTTCGCCATGACGGAGACGGGCCATGGGTCGGACGTCGCGAGCATCGCCACGACTGCCACGTACGACGCCGGCACGCAGGAGTTCGTTATCAACACGCCTTTCCGTGCGGCCTGGAAGGACTACATCGGCAACGCCGCCATAGACGGTCTGGGCGCTGTTGTGTTCGCCCAGCTGGTCACGCACGGCGTGGACCACGGCGTCCATGCGTTCTACGTAGACCTCCGCGATCCGGATTCCAAGGAATTCCTGCCCGGCATCGGCGGCGAGGACGACGGAGTCAAGGGGGGCCTCAACGGCATCGACAACGGCCGCCTGCACTTCAGCAACATCCGGATCCCACGCACCAACCTGCTCAACCGCTACGGTGATGTGGACCCGGACGGCAACTACAGCTCCCCGATCGCCAGCCCTGGCCGGCGCTTCTTCACCATGCTGGGAACATTGGTGCAGGGCCGGGTCAGCCTGGACGGCGCTGCCGTGGCCGCTTCCAAGCTCGCACTCAAGACCGCTATCACCTACGCCACCGAGCGGCGTCAGTTCAATGCCTCCTCCGCCACCGAAGAAGAGGTCCTGCTCGACTACCAGCGGCACCAACGGCGGCTCTTCACCCGCCTGGCAACCACCTACGCTGCCGCGTTCGCCCACGAACAGCTGCTGCACAAGTTCGATGACGTCTTCTCCGGCGCGAACGACACTGATGAGGACCGGCAGGACCTGGAGACCCTGGCCGCGGCCCTTAAACCGCTCAGCACCTGGCACGCCCTCGATACCCTGCAGGAATGCCGGGAGGCGTGCGGCGGCGCCGGCTTCCTGATCGAAAACCGCTTCGCGTCGCTCCGCGCCGACCTCGACGTCTACGTCACGTTCGAGGGAGACAACACCGTGCTTCTGCAGTTGGTGGCCAAGCGGCTGCTGGCGGACTATGCCAAGGAATTCCGCAGCGTCAACTTCGGCGTCCTGGCCCGGTACGTGGTCAACCAGGCGGCAGGGAACGCCGTCCACCGGACCGGGCTCCGCGGAGTCGCGCAGTTCGTGGCGGACACTGGCCTGCCCCAGAAGGCCGCCATCGCGCTGCGGGAAGAGGAGAGCCAGCGCGCACTGCTGACCGACCGCGTCCAGACCATGGTTGCGGACGCCGGCAGCGCTCTGAGGGGCGCCAACAAGCTCCCGCAGAGCGAGGCTGCCGCCTTGTTCAACCGGCATCAGGACGAGCTGATCGACGCGGCGCAGGCCCACGCCGAGCTGCTGCAGTGGGAAGCCTTCACAGATGCCCTCGCACAGGCCAACGATCCGGGAACGAGGACTGTGCTCACCTGGCTCAGGGATCTGTTCGGGCTGTCCCTGATCGAGCAGAACCTGTCCTGGTACCTTATGAACGGCAGGCTCTCCATGCAGCGCGGGCGCACCGTGGGCGAGTACATCAACCGGCTGCTGACCAAGATCCGCCCGCATGCGCTGGATCTGGTGGACGCTTTCGGTTATGGCCCGGAGCACCTGCGTGCCGCGATCGCCACTGGCGCGGAAAAGGTGCGCCAGGATGAGGCCCGCGACTACTACCGCGCGCGGCGTGCAAGCGGACAGGGACGGTAGCTGAACTCCTAGTTCTTGAGGCGGGCCCCTGCGCGGCGGCCACGGAGGCCATGCCGTCCGTGGCCCACGCGGTGCGGACGCTGCAGTCTATGCTTGGCAACGCAGCGTGACGTCCTGTGGCAGGCAGGGCCGGCGCAGTCCTATTGGAAGGTTGGTGGACGGGCATGTTAGCTAGCCGGCCATCGTCCGCCGCCGGGCCCGATGGTTCGCGGTGACGGGCCAGCTTCACGACCGCTTCCACCGATTTGGTCCCCCTGGGCCCCGGAACCATCACTTTGCAGTTCAGGTCTCTGGGTTTGAGAATTAAGGAGTGGCCTCAGCAGGACCGGATTGTTGTGCCCGTAGTTCAGAGCCCGGCCCCCGTTGAAAAAGTCCAGACACTCCCTGCCCTCGTCGCTGTAGAGGGTGCTGCAGGCGAACACGACTTCCCAGCCGCGGCAATAGGATAGAACTTCGGATTCTGACGGCTTCTCACGGCTTGTTTTCAGGATAGAGGTGAATCTCAGGACGTCCGACGGCGGCTTCCTCGCCGCCGTCGGCCCTGGGACCGCCTCAGCGGCGCGGCGGCAGTGCAAGCCAGGCAACGGCCACTACCAGATTCGACGGAAGGCCGAGTGGCTCCGGAGCCATGCTGCGGACGCGGGGATCGGCAACGACGTCAATGCCGTTTGGCTCCCGTGCCAGCCCGGTTCCGAGTGCCTTTAGGAGCGCTTCCTTCCGAGTCCACAGCTGCGCCCTCAGCTGGGGACGGCTGTGCTCGGGAGTGCTGAGTGTGAGGCGTTGTTCCCCATCAGTCAGCAGCGTAGCGTCGAAACCCTCAAAGGCCGTGGACGATTCATCTTCAACATCGACCCCGACCGCTCCGGTGAGGTCGGCATCCAGTTGCCCGGCGACAACTGCCCAGTCTCCGCACCGCGACAGGCTCAGCACAAGCGGAACGGGACGGCCTTCGACCGTATATCCCGGCCGTCCATGGTTCAGCCAGGAACCTTGTCCACACGCGGGGCAGTGATAATCGATCTCCAGCCGATCATCTGCGAGGCCAAGAAGCTCTGCCGCAAAATGGCGCTGTACCAATCGGCCAGCCAGAAACCGCCGACGCGGAAGTTCACCACTGAATAGCGCCGCTCGAGTGAGTTCAGCGGGATCCAGGATCCAACTGCGCCCGACATCGACGTTACTCAGCTGAAAAGCGCGAACCTGCAGCATCAATACCCTTCCCTCCTGGGATGCTGCGGTTCACAACATCCCAGGAAGGTCAAGAACGCCTCGCGTTACAGTACCGAGCGGTATACGTCGAGGGTGGTCTCAGTGATGGACTCCCACGAAAAGTGCTCCTCCGCCCGGCGCCGGCCGGCTTCGCCCATGTCACGGGCGCGCTCGGGATCCGACACCACTTCCGTCAGGGCAGCCGCAAAGTCGTTGACGAACTTTTCCGGGTCCAGCGGTGTGCCGGTGCCGTCGGTGACCTGTTCGATCTCCACGAGCAGCCCGGTCTCTCCGTGCTGAACCACCTCGGGGATGCCGCCGGTGGCGCTGGCAACTACGGCGGCGCCGCAGGCCATGGCCTCGAGGTTGACGATACCGAGCGGTTCGTAGATGGACGGGCACGCGAAGGCGGTGGCGTGGCTGAGGACCTGGATGAGCTCGTTGCGTGGCAGCATCCGCTCAATCAGCACCACGCCGCTGCGCTGGCCCTGGAGTTCTTCTATCAGCCGGGCAGTCTCCGCGGCCAGTTCAGGCGTGTCCGCCGCACCGAGGCACAGCACCAGCTGGACGTCCTCGGGAAGCTTGGCGGCGGCGCGCAGGAGGTAGGGAACACCCTTCTGCCGGGTGTTCCGTCCTACGAACACCACGCTGGGACGGTCGGGGTCGATGCCAAGTGCGCGGACGGCGTCGTGGTTCTCATCGCGGTTCCACATGCTGACGTCGATGCCGTTGTGCACCACCTTCACCTTGGCGGGGTCCACGTCGGGGTAGCTGCGCAGGATGTCTTGGCGCATGCCCTCGGAGACCGCAATGATGGCGGCAGCCGCCTCGTAGGCGGTCTTCTCCACCCAGGAGGACAGCGCGTAGCCGCCGCCGAGCTGCTCGGCTTTCCACGGGCGCAGCGGCTCCAGGCTGTGGGCACTCAGGACGTGCGGGATACCGTGCAGCAGGGACGCCAGGTGCCCGGCCATGTTGGCGTACCAGGTATGCGAATGGACCAGGTCCGCGCCGGCGATGTCCGGAACGATGCGCAGGTCCACCCCGAGCGTCTGGACCGCGGCATTCGCCGAGCCGAGATCCTCCGGCACGGAGTAGGACGTCACCGCAGCCCCGTGGTAGTCGGCGTCCCGGGGCGCCCCGAAGGCACGCACCTGCAGGTCGACGTGCTTGGCCAGGACCCGGCTCAGCTCGGCTACGTGGACGCCCGCGCCACCATAAATCTCCGGCGGGAATTCTTTAGTCACAATGTCTATTCGCACGATACCCAAGGTAGTCGTTACGGTTGAACTGTTCTAGTGTGAAGGAGTCCGGGCGTGCCGGACTTTTGGGGAAGTTACGAAGGCGTACAGGAGCGACCACATGCCGTTGAATAAGAAAGTCCTGGCCATTGTCCTCGCAGGCGGGGAGGGAAACCGTCTCATGCCATTGACGGCGGACAGGGCCAAACCAGGCGTGCCCTTTGCGGGAAGCTACCGCCTGATCGACTTTGCGTTGTCCAACCTTGTGAATTCCCGATACCTGCAGATCGTGGTCCTGACGCAGTACAAGTCCCACAGCCTCGACCGCCACATCTCCGAGACCTGGCGGATGTCCACCCAGCTCGGCAACTACGTCGCCTCGGTCCCCGCGCAGCAGCGCGTCGGCAAGAGCTGGTTCCTCGGCAGCGCAAACGCCATCTACCAGTCCCTGAACCTCATCCGTGACGCCAATCCCGACATCGTCGTCGTGGTGGGCGCGGACCACGTGTACCGCATGGACTTCGCCCAGATGGTGGAGCAGCACGTCAAGAGCGGCGCCAAGGCAACCGTCGCGGCCGTCCGCCAGCCACTGCACATGGCGGACCAGTTCGGTGTGATCGAAGTCGACCCCGAGGACTCCCAGAAGATTGCCGCCTTCGTCGAGAAGCCGTCCTCCACGCCCGGCCTGGCCGCGGATCCGACCCAGTTCCTGGCATCCATGGGCAACTACGTCTTCAACGCCGATGCACTGGTGGACGCCCTGCACGTCGACGCCGAACGCCTCGACACCAAGCACGACATGGGCGGGGACATCATTCCCTACTTCGTGAACCAAGGCGAAGCCGGCGTCTACGACTTCACGCTCAATGACATTCCCGGCTCCACCGAACGCGACCGCACCTACTGGCGCGATGTCGGAACCATCGACTCGTTCTACGACGCCCACATGGACCTCATCTCGCCGCTGCCCGTGTTCAACCTGTACAACTCGGAATGGCCTATCTACACGCGTCAAAGCATCTCCCCGCCCGCCAAGTTCGTGCGCGGTGAGCACAACACCGTGGGCAGCGCCCTGGACTCGATCGTGGCCAGCGGCGTGGTTATCTCTGGAGGCATCGTGGAAGGCTCGGTCCTGGCCAACGACGTCTACGTCGGCACGGCAAGCCGCGTGGTGGATTCCGTGCTGATGGACAAGGTCCAGATCGGCGAGGGCGCCGTGGTCCACCGCGCCATTATCGACAAAAACGTCAAGGTTCCCGCCGGTGCCGCGATCGGTCTGGACGCGGAACTCGACCGCGCCCGCGGCTTCAAGGTCACGGATTCGGGGATCACCGTGCTGTCGAAGGGCCAGGCCGTTCCCGAGCCGGACGACGCCGAGCGGGCACTCTCAGCGGCCAACCTGCACCTTGTTCCCAATGCCGTGAAAGCCGCCACCGAGAATCTCCCTGGAGTGCGCGAGTCCGTGCAGCAGGCCGGACAGGTCCAGGCCGCCGCCGTCGGCGTGGAAGCACCCGCCAACAGCCGCTCCTGAGATCGCGGTTTCAAGAGGGCTTTGTGGGCGGGCCTGATGCTCGGCAGGCTGTAAAATCAGATCAATGAGCTTCTCCGATCTGACGCCTGAAGAGATTCAGGCCTGCCTTAAAGTCCTCAACACCATCCACGTCTACGACGAGGAGCACCCGGACTACGTCTCGGTACGCCGTGCCACGGGCAAAATGTTCAAGGCCGTCAAACGGCACCGGCGCGTGACCAAGCGTGACCTGATCGCGGAATCAGACCGCGCCGTCATTGCACAGACGGCGACGGCCGCGCCGGACCGGATCGACGACGAGACCCGCGGCAATAAGCTCGCCCCCTCGGCCACCGGCAAGGTTGCCGGCCACCTGATCAGATCCAGGCCCTGCTACATCTGCAAGCGGCACTACACGCAGGTGGACGCCTTCTACCACCAGCTCTGCCCGGAATGCGCGGCGTTCAGCCACACCAAGCGCGACGCCCGGACGGACCTGACCGGACGCCGTGCCCTGCTCACCGGCGGCCGAGCGAAGATCGGCATGTACATCGCGCTGCGGCTGTTGCGCGACGGCGCCCACACCACTATCACCACACGCTTCCCGAAGGATGCCGCCCGACGCTTCGCCGCCATGGAGGACAGCGCCGACTGGCTGCACCGGCTGAAGATCGTGGGCATCGACCTCCGCGACCCCTCGCAGGTCATGGCCCTCACCGACTCGGTGAGCGCCGCAGGCCCGCTGGACATCATCATCAATAATGCTGCGCAGACCGTGCGCCGCACGGGCAACGCCTACAAGCCGCTCGTTGACGCTGAGGACGAGCCTTTGCCCGCGGCCCTCGAACCCGCCAACGGAGGACCCGAGCTGGTCACCTTCGGCCACGCCCACGACAAACACCCCCTGGCCCTCGCAAGCAGCGTAACCGAGCATCCGGTCCTTGCGGGTGACGCCATCACCTCGTTGGCCCTGTCCACCGGTTCGGCGTCGCTGGAACGCATCGCGTCCGGAACCGCCATCGACGCGGGCGGGCTGGTGCCTGACCTCGCCACGATCAACAGCTGGACCCAGGTGGTGGACGAGGTGGACCCGCTGGAAATGCTCGAGGTCCAGCTGTGCAACGTCACCGCGCCGTTCCTCCTTGTCAGCAGGCTTCGGGATGCCATGAAGCGCTCGACGGCCCGGCGGAAGTACATCGTGAACGTGTCCGCCATGGAAGGGCAGTTCTCCCGCGCGTACAAAGGCCCGGGCCACCCGCACACCAACATGGCCAAGGCGGCGCTGAACATGATGACCCGCACCAGCGCGCAGGAAATGCTGGACACCGACGGCATCCTCATGACGGCTGTTGACACCGGCTGGATCACCGACGAACGCCCGCATTACACTAAGGTCCGGCTGATGGAGGAAGGCTTCCACGCACCCCTGGACCTCGTGGACGGCGCGGCCAGGGTCTACGATCCGATCGTCATGGGCGAAACCGGCGAGGACCAGTACGGCGTCTTCCTCAAGGACTACAAGCCGAGCCCCTGGTAACAGGCCGTCCTCCGGGTCATGCCTCCACGTGTGCGGCCGCGGGCCGTACGATGTGTCCATGGATACTGCACCGCACGACGGAAAGCTCACCTTCGACGACTGCTGGGAGCTGCTGGCCTCGGCCACTGTCGGCAGACTGGCCCTCATCGTGGACGGTCATCCGGAAATCTTCCCGGTCAACTTCGTTATTGAGCGCCGCAGCATCGTGTTCCGCACCGCCAGCGGGACGAAGCTGTGGGGCTCCATGAAGGAGGAGCCCGCCGCCTTCGAGATTGACGGCTACGACCCCCAGACCGAAGAGGCCTGGAGCGTTGTGGCGAGGGGCGGCACCGTAGCAGTGGAGGACCCCGCCGAGCGCGCTGCAGCGGACGCCCTGGGCCTGGAGCCGTGGCAGCCCGGAACCAAATCCCACTACGTGCGGCTGTTGCCGAAAGTCCTGACCGGCCGGCGGTTCAAGGTCAACGCCCCGGATGTCTGGAACACCCGGCTCGGCGACCAGCGCAGAGCGTCCTTTGAGTAGCCTCGCCCCATCCCGGCGGCCGCACGAATTGCCGGCGGCGGTTGGTGGCCCCTGCGGCCCTGCGGGAGGCGACGCACTGGCAAGGCTCTCGGAGCGGGCGTAGGCTCTGGTCCATGAGTAATGTGCAGCCCGCCGCAGCGGCCAACGAACCCCTGGAACACCTGGAATCCAGCCAGTGCTGGGACCTTCTCCGGCAGGTTTCGGTTGGCCGGCTGGCCGTATGGGTGGAGGATCATCCGGATATCTTCCCGCTCAATTACGCGGTGGACCACGGCACCCTAGTGTTCCGGACTGCTGTGGGAACCAAACTTGGGGGCGCCCTCGGCGATATTCCCGTGGCGTTGGAAGCGGACGGCGTTGATGCCGCCACCGGGATGGCGTGGAGCGTGGTGGTCAAAGGCAAAGCCGCCGCCGTCACCGGCATTGAGGGAGTCCTGGAAACCGCGTCCCTCTACCTTTTCCCGTGGCAGGGCGGGCAGAAGGACCACTTCGTCCGGATCACTCCCGATTCGGTGACCGGCAGGCGGTTCAAGGTGACACCACCGCTCACATGGTGGACGCAGCTCAGCGGCGCCGTCAGGTCTTCCCCCGAGTAGGCGCCGCCGGCAACAAAAGGCGTCAGGCCAGCCGGGTGATTACCACGCTCACGCTGAGCGTGGAGCCGCCGCCGCCGGACAGGATGCCCTTAAGGGGCGCCACGTCCCGGTAATCCCGGCCGCGTGCCACCGTGACGTGGAAGTCCCCGGCAGGCTTGTGGTTCGTGGGATCCCAGCTCCGCCACTCCCCGTCCCACCATTCCAGCCACGCGTGGGACTGGCCGGCCACCGGCTCGCCGATATCCGCCGTGGACCGCGGGTGAAGGTAACCGGAGACGTACCGTGCCGGGATGCCGCAGCTGCGCAGCGACCCGATGGCCAGGTGCGCCAGGTCCTGGCACACCCCCTGCCGCTGGCTCCAGGCCTCCTCGGCGTTGGTGGTGACGCCGGTGGTGCCCTTCATGTAGGTCATCTCGCCGCGCATCCACTCAAAAATTGCCATGGCGGCCTCGTGCGGGTTCTTGTCCGCCACGACGCCGGGGATGATGTCGAGCACTTCCTCCCCCGGGCCGGTCAGCTGGGACTGCGGAACCCAGTCGCTGAACTGGTTGAGCGTCTCGGGCGAGGTGATGACGTCCCAGCCCGCTATGTCCGCTTCTGACGGAATCCGGACGGAGCGGTGGACCTCGACAGTGGTGGTTGCCAGAACTTCCAGGTGCTCATGCGGCATCTGCATGTCGAACGCGGTGACCCGGGTGCCCCAGTAGTCGCGGTAGCTGCTGACCGCCGCCTGGGACGGGGACACCTTCATGGATGACTCCAGCACCACCTGCTGGGGATCCGTCAGCGGCGTCATGCGTGCCTCGTTATAGGACAGCGTGACGCGCTTGTTGTAGTTGTAGCCGGTCTTGTGAACGATGCTCAGCCGGGTCATGAAACTTCTCCCACCCAGGCCAGTTCGTCCGCCTGATTGAAGTACTTACGGGAAATGGCGTCCGAGGCCTGCGAAACCGCCTTCTGCACGCGCTCCATGTGCTCCGGAAGCTCCGACATCAGGTCATCCGTCCGGTGGAACTCGAGGAACGTGCGGGCCTGGCCCACGATCCGGCGGGCGTCGTTGATGAAGCCGACGCGCTGGGCCGAGGGATCCAGCTTCGCCAGGCACTCGTCGGCGTCGCGCAGGGCGTAGACGATGGAGCGCGGGAAGAGCCGGTCCAGCAGCAGGAACTCGGCCGCGTGCTGGTCGCCGAAGGCCGCGCGGCGGGTCCGCAGGAAGGACTCGTAGGCGCCGGCGCAGCGCAGCATGTTCACCCAGGACATGCCCGCGGACAGGACGTCTCGGGTGGAGAGCATGCGGGCCGTCATGTCGGCGCGCTCCAGGGAGCGGCCCAGCGCCAGGAACAGCCAGCTGTCATCGTGGCTGACGGTGGTGTCCGCCAGGCCGCTGACCATGGCGGTCCGTTCCAGGACCCAATGGCAGAAGCGGTAAGTGCCCACCACGTCCTTGCGGTGCTGGTTCAGCCCGTAGTACGTCGTGTTCAGGCTCTCCCACAGGCCTGACGAGACGGTCTCGCGGGCACGCCGGGCGTTCTCCCGGGCAGCACCGAGCGAACCGGCGATGGACGTGGCGCTGTGCTTGTCATAGGCGAGGGCGTGCAGCAGCTCCTCGAGGCCGAAGTCCTCGCTCTGCGGGCGCGCCCCCATGACCGCCAGCAGTTCGCGGGCCACGCTGCGCCGCTCCTCGGTGGGCAGGTGGTTCAGCCGTTCGAGGTGGACATCGAGGATGCGGGCTGTGCCATCTGCCCGTTCAACGTAGCGGCCGATCCAGAAAAGGGACTCGGCGATTCGGCTAAGCATGTGCGGCTACCTCCTGCGCGAGCATGGTGGTGGATGTGGGCATGAAAACTGGAGGCGTCACTGCTGCTGCTCCGACTGGCGGTCGCGCCAGTTGCTCTCGACCGGCCACACGGACACGCGCTCCCGGACGGTGACGGACTGCCGCGGCAGCCGCTCTACCGGCACCTGCGGGGAATCCGCGAGCACCCAGGTGTCCTTGGACCCGCCGCCCTGGCTGGAGTTCACGATCAGCGAGCCCTCCTTCAGCGCAACGCGGGTCAGTCCGCCGGGAAGGACCCAGACGTCGTCGCCGTCGTTGACCGCGAACGGCCGGAGGTCAACGTGCCGGGGGCCGAACTTGTCTCCGCTGAGCGTGGGCACGGTGGACAGCTGCAGAACCGGCTGGGCGATCCAGCCGCGGGGGTCGGCGATGACCCGCTTGCGCAGGGCCTCCAGCTCGTCTTTGGAGGCGTCCGGACCGATGACGAGGCCCTTGCCGCCGGAGCCGTCCACGGGCTTGACGACGAGTTCGGCGAGGCGGTCCAGGACGTGTTCGCGGGCTTCCTTTTCCTCCAGCCGGAAGGTGTCCACGTTGGCTATGACGGGTTCTTCGCCGAGATAGTAGCGGATCAGGTCCGGTACGTAGCTGTAGACCAGCTTGTCATCCGCCACGCCGTTGCCCACGGCGTTGGCGATGGTCACGCCGCCGGCGCGCGCAGCGTTGACCAGGCCCGGGCAGCCCAGCATGGAATCGGCGCGGAACTGCAGCGGGTCCAGGAAGTCGTCGTCGATCCGCTTGTAGATCACGTCGACGCGCTGTTCACCGGCGGTGGTGCGCATGTAGACCCGGTTGCCGCGGCAGATGAGGTCGCGGCCCTCGACGAGTTCGACGCCCATCAGGCCGGCGAGCAGTGTGTGCTCAAAGTACGCGCTATTGAAGACACCGGGGGTCAGCACCACCACAGTGGGGTCGTCGACGCCGGACGGCGCCGTTTTCCGCAGCGCGGACAGGAGCCTGCGCGGGTACTCTTCGACCGGCCGGATGAGCTGCTGGCCGAAGGCTTCGGGGAGGCCCTTGGCCATGGCACGCCGGTTCTCCAGCACGTAGCTGACACCGGACGGCACTCGCACGTTGTCCTCCAGCACCCTGAAGGTGCCGGCTGCGTCGCGAACGACGTCGATTCCCGAAATGTGCACGCGCACGCCGCCGGCCGGTTCGAAGCCGTGCACGGCGCGGTGGAAGTGTGCGCTGGTGGTGACCAGCTGCCTGGGGATCACGCCGTCGGAAACTACCGTCATCTTGCCGTAGACGTCATTAAGGAACGCTTCGAGGGCCCGCACGCGCTGCGCCACCCCGCGCTCCAGGACGTCCCACTCGTCGGCGGGGATCACCCGCGGCACGATGTCGAGCGGGAACGGGCGCTCCTCCCCCGCGAAATCGAAGGTCACGCCACGGTCCAGGAACGTCCGTGCCATCGAGTCCGCCCGGGCGCTCACGTCAGCCAGTGACAGCTCGCGAAGGGCAATCGCGACCTGCCCGTAGGACTTGCGGGCCACTTGCCCAGGGGCAAACATCTCGTCGTAGGCGCCGGTGCGGCCGGCCGCCTCGGAGTAATCCTGGAATAGGTCAGACATGGTCATAAGCCAACCACCTTTTTGTTGCGAATTCATTACCGGACCCGTCCGTGGCGTGTTGGAGGGGTCCTCCCGGTTGGTCTTTTGCCGCCGGTGTCCGGCATGGTTGGGACGTGCCAGACTTTCGATTCCCGACGCCGATGCGGCGGCAGCTGCGCGGGGTGATGCATGAGAACTTTACCCGCATTCTGCCGGGACTGCTGACGGCCCTCGTGGCCCTGGCACTCGCCTTCGCCCTCCACGCCGGCGTCCCGGCCCTGCCTGCCATGACCCTGGCCGTGGTCCTGGGGCTGCTGGCCGCCAATCTGCCGTTTACGGCCGTTTGGGCGGCCGGGCGGGCACGGCCAGGACTGGATTTCGCCGGCAAGCACCTCATGCGCGGCGGCATCGTCCTGCTGGGGCTCAAGGTCGGCATCACCGACGTCCTGGGCCTCGGCTGGGGGTCACTGCTGCTGATTACGGCGGTGGTGCTGGCCGGCTTCGCGGGGACCTACGGCATTTCCCGGCTGTTCCGGCTTCCGCGGGAGGCCTCCCTGCTCATTGCCACGGGATTCTCGATCTGCGGTGCGTCTGCGATCGGGGCCATGGCCGCTGTGCGGCGTATCAGGCATGCCGATACCGTCCTGCCGGTGGCCCTTGTGACGCTGTGCGGCACGCTGGCCATCGGTGCCCTGCCGCTGCTGGTCCATCCGCTGAACCTCAGCGCCGAGGTCTTCGGCGCGTGGACCGGCGCGTCTGTGCACGACGTGGGACAGGTGGTGGCCACAGCGCAGACCGCCGGGCCGACGGCGCTGGGCCTCGCCGTCGTTGTTAAGCTGACGCGCGTGATCCTGCTGGCGCCCATGGTGGCCGCCGCGGGACTGCAGCAACGCCTGGCCGTTCAGCGCTCGGCGGGCCAGCAGGTGGCGGGCCAGGGAGCGGCGGGTCAGCCTTCCGCGGCAACCGGGACCGAGGCCGAGGCGCTGCCGCCCGTGGTGCCGTTGTTCGTCGTCGGTTTCGTGGTGATGGTCGCGCTCCGGTCCACGGGCTGGCTCACTGCCGGCTGGCTCGACGCGGCGGCCGGACTGCAGGACATTCTGCTGGGAGCGGCGCTTTTCGGGCTGGGATCCGCGGTCCGCATCCGCACCCTGCTCCACACCGGGCTGCGGGCGCTGCTGGCTGCCCTCGTGGCATGGCTCCTGGTCGCGGTCCTCGGCCTGGGAGCCGCGCTGCTCATGATTCAATAGCTGAGTGTCGAATGAGAACCTCAAGCGCAATGAAGCGGCAGCACGGTCGTCCCTGATTTCCACGCACAGCTACGACGTCTCCCTCGACGTCCGCAACGCGGCGGATCCCGACGTCTCCGGCTACCCCAGCCGAAGCACCATCACTTTTTCGGCGAGCCAGCCCGGCGCCTCGACCTTCCTGGATTTCATATGCCGGGACGTCAGCAGCGTGGTCCTTAACGGCACGGAACTGGCGGTCTCCGACGTCGTTGACGGTTCCCGGATCCGGCTGGACGACCTCCGGGCCGAGAACGAGGTGACCGTCACCGGGACGGCCCTCTACAGCAGTTCCGGCGAGGGCATGCACCGCTTCTTCGACCCGGCCGACGGCCAGTGCTACCTGTACACGCAGTACGAGCCCGCCGACGCCCGCCGCGTGTTCGCGAACTTCGAGCAGCCGGACCTCAAAGCGCGGTTCACCTTCCACGTCACCGCCCCTTCCGGCTGGGAGGTCGCTTCCAACGGTGCCGTGTCGGGGCGGTTCGCGCTGGCCGATGACGCCGCCGCCAGCCGGTGGGAGTTCGCCCCGACCCTGCCCGTGTCCACCTACATCACCACCGTCCTGGCAGGCCCGTACTTCAAGGCCGCCGACCACTGGGGCAAAGTGCTCGACGACGGCACGCGGCTGGACGTGCCCCTAGCCCTTTACTGCCGGGCGTCCATGGCGGCGTCGTTCGACACCGCCGAGCTGTTCAACCTCACCAAACAGGGGCTCGACTTCTTCAACGGCCTCTTCGACTTCCCGTATCCGTGGGGAAAGTATGACCAGGCCTTCGTGCCGGAATACAACCTGGGCGCCATGGAGAACCCCGGCCTGGTCACCTTCACGGAGAACTACGTCTTCACCTCACGGGCAGCCGACTCGCAGTACCAAGGCCGCGCCAATACGCTCATGCACGAGATGGCGCACATGTGGTTCGGCGACCTCGTCACGATGCAGTGGTGGGATGACCTGTGGCTCAAGGAATCCTTCGCCGATTACATGGGAACTCTCGGGGTGGACCGCGCCACGGCCTGGGACACGGCCTGGGTCAACTTCGCAAACAACCGCAAGGCCTGGGCGTACGTCCAGGACCAGCTGCCCACCACCCACCCGATCGTCGCCGACATCCCCGACCTCGAGGCCGCCAAACAGAACTTCGACGGCATCACCTACGCCAAGGGCGCGTCGGTGCTCAAGCAGCTCGTGGCGTACGTCGGCTTCGATGCCTTCGTGGCGGGATCCCGGCAGTACTTCAGGGACCACCAGTACGGCAACACCACCTTGGCGGAGCTGCTCGGCGCCCTCAGCGCATCGTCCGGGCGGGACCTTGCCGTGTGGGCGCGGCAGTGGCTGCAGACGTCCGGGATTTCGACGCTGAGCGTCGAGCTGGAGGCCCGTGACGGTGTGCTGGACAGGGTCACCCTGCTGCAGGACGCCCCGGACCCCGCGTCCGGCCGGCAGGAGCTGCGCCCGCACCGCCTGCGGATCGGGCTGTACAACTTTGACGCCGACGGCATGCTGGTCCGCACGGGGTCGGTGGAGACGGACCTGTCCGGGGCAGCGGAGGAAGTTCCGGGGCTGGCAGGCATGGCCCGGCCGGCCCTGCTGCTGGTCAACGACGAGGACCTGAGCTACGCCAAGGTCCGGCTGGATCCCGGTTCGGAGGCAACGGTCCGGGCCTCGCTGGACCGGATCAGCAACCCCATGGCCCGTGCCCTGTGTTGGACCGCCCTGTGGAATTCGGCCAGGGACGGCGTCACGCCGGCGGTCCGCTACGTGGAGGCCGTCCGCCGCTTTGCCCCGTCCGAGACGGGTATCGGCGTGCTGCTGAACGTCCTCGGGAACGCCTCCACCGCCCTGGAACACTATGTGCCGGCTGACGAGCGTGACGAGGTGCGCGCCGCATTCGTGGCCGCGGCGGCCACGGAGCTGCGCAGGGCCGCGCCCGGCTCCGACCAGCAGCTGGCATGGGCCAGGACGCTCGCCACGCTCAGCCGCACGGACGCCGGCCAGCTGGACCTGCTCCGCGGCATGCTGGACGGCACGGCCGCCGTGCCCGGCCTCGCCGTCGACGCGGAACTCCGGTGGAGCCTGTGGCACGCGCTGGCGGCCCACGGCATGGCTGGCGAAGCCGAACTGGACGCCGAGCTGGCGCGGGACACCACTGCGTCGGGCCGCGCCGGCCACGCCACGGCACTCGCGGCGAGGCCGGACGCCGCTGTCAAGGCGGCCGCCTGGGACGCGGCGGTCCGGAGCACGGAACTGTCCAACCAGCTGCTCAGCGCCACCATCGCCGGCTTCAACACCGGCGCCGAGGAGCTGCTCGATCCCTTCGTGGAACCGTATTTCAGTTGCCTGGAAACGGTGTGGGCGGAACGGAGCATCGAGATCGCCAGCCGGATTGTCCGCGGGCTCTACCCCGCGTCCCGTGATCTGGCCCGGGCTGACGGTTCCCCGGAAGACCACCCGGTGATCGCCCGCACGGACGCCTGGCTGGCGGCCCGCCCGGACGCGCCGCGGGCGCTGCGCCGTATCATCATCGAGCAGCGCAGCCACCTGCACCGCGCGCTCACGGCGCAGGCCGCGTCCCTCGCCGGCCTGCCCAGCTAAACCGGAACGCCTAAGGCACGCGGTAGAGCCACTCGTGGGTACCGAACTTGGACGCCACCCGTTGCCGGGCGGTTTCCAGTTCCGCGCCGGTGAGCTCCGACGGCGTGGCACCGTACCTGCCGGAGAACACGTCCATCATGGCGGCGACGATCTCTGTCCGGGCCAGGCCGGTCTGTCGCCGCAGCGGATCAACCCGCTTCTTGGCGCTGGCCGTCCCCTTGTCCGAGAGTTTTTCCTTCCCGATCCGGAGCACTTCCACCATCTTGTCGGCGTCGATGTCGTAGCTCATGGTGACGTGGTGAAGCATGCCTCCGTTGGCCAGCCGCTTCTGCGCGGCGCCGCCGATCTTCCCCTGATCGGTGGCGATGTCATTGAGCGGCACGTAGAAGGCGTTGATGCCGAGCTGCTTCAGCGCTGCCATCACCCAGGCGTCCAGGAACGCGTAGGAGTCCGCGAAGCTGATGCCGTCCACAAGGGTCTGCGGCAGGTACAAGGAGTAGGTGATGCAGTTGCCCGCCTCCATGAACATCGCTCCCCCGCCGCTGATGCGCCGGACCACAGTAATCCCGTGCCGGGCCACGCCGTCGGGGTCCACCTCGTTGCGGACCGACTGGAAGCTGCCGATCACCACGGACGGCTCCTCCCAGTCCCAGAAGCGCAGGGTGGGGTTGCGGCGGCCTGCGCCGACTTCTTCGGTGAGCACCTCGTCCAGCGCCACGTTCATGTGCGTCGGCAGGACGGTGGGCGCAATGATGTTCCAGTGATGGTCGCTCCAGTGGGTTGCCTTGGACAGCGCCCTGCGCACCGCCACGGCCACCGCCTCCGCGGAGAAGCCGAAGAGCACGGCCTCCGCCGGAAGGGACGCCACCACGGCGGCGGCGATCTCGGCCGCCGTCGAGCTTTCCGGGAGTCCCTCGAGCGCGGAGTTGATGTCCAGCAGCGCCTCATCGGGTTCGAGGAAGAAGTCGCCGCTCAGGGAGACGTCGGCGAAGGCGCCGTCGGCGACGTCGAGATCCACGACGACGAGCTTGCCGCCGGGGACCTTGTACTCGCCGTGCAGGCGCGGGGCGTCAGAGTCGGTTGCGTTCAGCGGCGTGCCAGTCATGAGTTCCATCCTGCCCCACGAACGCAAAAGCCCGCACCGTTGCCGGTGCGGGCTTTTCCAGAGAACCTTGGGGAGAAGTAAGTTACTTCTTGCCGCCGAAGCCCTTGAAGCGAGCGTTGAAGCGCTCGACGCGGCCTGCAGAGTCCATGATGCGCTGCTTGCCCGTGTAGAACGGGTGGGACTCGGAGGAGATTTCGACGTCGATGACCGGGTAGGTGTTGCCGTCTTCCCACTCGATGGTCTTCTTGGAAGACACGGTGGACTTGGTCAGGAACTTGACGCCGGAAGCCAGGTCGTTGAAAACAACAGCTTCGTACTTCGGGTGGATATCAGACTTCATAGTGGGACCTTTGTTCACAGCGCTGGATTTTGCCAGCTGCCAGGTATGAATGGGATGGCCGCGGTCCGCATCAAGAGCAAGCAAAAGACGCTGGGCGGCCAGCTATCAATAATAGCGGATCCGCGGGCGCGTGACGAACGCCGTCACGTCCGCGGCCGAAGCTCCCAGAATGCCACGGCCGCCGCCGCCGCCACATTGAGCGAGTCAACTCCGGCGCGCATCGGGATCTTCACGGCGAGGTCGACGGCGGCAAGGGTCTCCGCGCTCATGCCGGCACCTTCGGTCCCCAGTACCAGCGCGAGCCTCTCCGGATTCCGCGCGGCCAGGTCGTCGAGGTCCACGGCGTCTCCGGTGAGCTCCATTGCCGCCACAGTGAATCCCTGGTCCCGGAGGACGGCAAGGTCCGCCGGCCAGGACTCCAGCCGCGCCCATGGCACCTGGAACACCGTGCCCATGCTGACGCGGACGCTGCGCCGGTACAGCGGATCACCGCAGCGCGGCGACACGAGGACGGCGTCGACGCCGAGGGCTGCCGCCGAGCGGAAGATGGCCCCGACGTTGGTGTGATCCACGATGTCTTCAAGCACCGCCACCCTGCGGGCCCCGGCCAGCAGCTCGGGAAGCGGAACCGGCGCGGGCCGGTGCATGGCGGCCATGGCCCCGCGGTGCAGGTGAAAGCCGGTGATCTCCTCGAGCAGGCCGGCGCCCCCGATGTAGGCGGGCACGTCCGGATACAGCTCAAAAATGTCGGCCAGGTCCGCGAGCCACTTTTCGGCGAGGAAGAACGACCGCGGCCGGTGGCCGGCCGCCAGCGCCCGCCGGAGGACCCGGGAGGATTCCGCAATGTACATGCCCTCGGCCGGTTCGCGGAGCTTCCGCAGGTGGACGTCGGTCAGCTGCGTGTAGTCGGAAACCCGGGGATCGTCAGCGGATTCGAGATAGTGGAAAGTCACCGGCCGATTATTTCAGCAGATTAGCGATCATGAAGCCGAGCGCCACCAGCCCGAGGGCGAAGATGACGCCCCGCAGCACCGGCGGCGACAGCCTGCGGCCCACCTTGGAGCCCGCGAGGCCGCCAATGAGCGAGCTGACGGCGATGATGGCCACCACGGTCCAGTTGATCCGGTCGAACGCGAACATCAGGTAGGACATCGCCGCAATGAGGTTGACCCCGAGCACCAGGATGTTCTTCATGGCATTGGCGTTCTGGATGGTGCCGGTCATGAAGATGCCGAGAATGCCTACGAGCAGAATCCCTTGGGCGGCAACAAAGTAGCCGCCGTAGACGCCGGCCAGGAAGACGAGGATCACGAGGAGGACGCTGTGGTGCTTGTCCCGGAGCGCATGCTCCGGGTTCTCTTCGCGGTTGCGCACCCAGCGCTGCAGCCGCGGCTGAAAGACCACCATGAGCAGGGCAAGGACAATCAGCGCCGGCGCCGCGTAGTGGAACACTTTTTCGGGAAGGTGGAGAAGCAGCCACGCACCGGATATGCCGCCGAGGAGCGAAGCCGGGAGCAGCCGCAGGAGTTGCCGACCGCGGCCTTTCAGCTCCCGGCGGTATCCCCAGGCTCCCGCCGCGCCTCCCGCCACGAGGCCCATGGCGTTGCTCATGGACGCTGTGACGGGTGCGAGCCCCAGAGCGATCAGCACCGGGAAGGTGACGAGCGTGCCCGATCCGACAACGCTGTTGATGGTGCCGGCCCAGAGGCCGGCGATGAACACAAGTATGCCGCTGAAAAACTCCACGCTGTGCCGGCCGCCCTGTCAGCGGCTGGCGGTTGCCGTGTATCGGCCGGAATTGACGGACACGTCGAGCGGCAGGCCGAAGGTCTCGCTGAGGTTGCCGGAGGTGAGGACCTCGCCCACCGGCCCGGCGGCCACGACGCCGCCGTCGCGCATGAGCATTGCGTGCGTGAAGCCGGGCGGGACTTCCTCAAGGTGGTGCGTCACCAGCACGATCGCGGGAGCGGTGTCGTCCATGGCCAGCTGGCTGAGCCGGTGCACGAGGTCTTCCCGGCCGCCAAGGTCAAGCCCGGCTGCGGGCTCGTCCAGGAGGAGCAGTTCGGGGTCCGTCATGAGCGCCCTGGCGATCTGGACGCGCTTGCGCTCACCCTCGGACAGCGAGGCGAACGGGCGGTTCAGCAGCGGACCCATGCCCCATTCATTTAGCAGGGCAAAGGCCCGGCGTTCGTCGTCCTTCTCGTAGCCTTCGCGCCAGCGGCCGGTCACGCCGTAGGCCGCGGTGACGACGACGTTGAGGACCTTCTCGTGCTCGGGGATCTGGTTGGCGAGTGCCGCAGAGGAGAGCCCGATCCGCGGGCGCAGTTCGAAGACGTCCACGGAGCCGAGGATTTCCTCCAGGATGCCTGCCATGCCGCTCGTGGGATGGAGCCTGGCGGCGGCGATCTGAAGCAGTGTGGTCTTGCCGGCGCCGTTGGGTCCGAGGATTACCCACCGCTCGCCTTCCTTGACCTGCCAGTCAACCTTGCTCAGGAGCGTTTTGGCTCCGCGGACAACGCTGACGGCGGCCATTTCAAGAACATCACTCATAGAAGTAGACACTAGGACAAAACGCGGTGCGACTGATAACTGAAACGGTTGTCCCCGCCGGTGCGTCGGCCGTACGCCTGCGGACCGGCCCTGGACCGGACCCGGCCCGGGGCCGGTCCGCGAAACGAATTCGGGCGGCACCGCTGCGCTGGCTAAGATTGCAGCCATGAGTTCGAACGTGACCGCGGTCAGCTACGGCGTGCAATTGTCCCCCTCGGAACCGGAAAGCCTTCGGTCCCTGCTGGCCGGTTCCGGTGCGACATTCGGAGCCGCCTCGAGCAGCGGCGACGGCCGCTATGACGTCTGCACCGTTGATTTCTCGGTGCCGTCCGGATCTGCTGCCGATATCGCCGGGCTGCGGCACCGCGTCGCCGCGGCGAAAGAGGACGCAGGACGGGCCGGCGTTGACACTGCCATCGTGCCGGCCGAGCTGCGCCAGGCCGGACGCAAGTTCCTCATCATGGACGTGGACTCCACCCTGATCCAGCAGGAGGTCATCGAGCTGCTCGCCGCCTATGCCGGAAAGCGCGATGAAGTGGCTGCCGTCACGGAAGCCGCCATGCGCGGTGAGTTGGACTTCGCCCAAAGCCTTCACGCGCGGGTGGCGGTCCTCGCGGGGCTGCCGGCCGCCGTCGTCGATTCCGTCCGGGCAGAAGTGAAGCTCAGCGAGGGAGCGGCGGAGCTGGTGGCGGCGTTCAAGGCTGCCGGCCATGTTGTGGCCGTGGTGTCAGGCGGTTTCAACCAGATCCTGCGCCCCATCGCCGAGGATCTTGGCCTGGACTACTGGATCGCCAACGAGCTCGAAATTGTCGACGGCGCGCTGACCGGCAAGGTGCTCGGTGCCGTGATCGACCGCGCCGCGAAGGAGAAGTACCTGCGCGAGTGGGCCGCTGCCGAAGGCGTGGCCATGGAGCACACCATTGCCGTGGGCGACGGCGCCAACGACCTCGACATGCTCGGTGCCGCCGGAATCGGCGTGGCGTTCAACGCCAAGCCCGCGGTGCGCGCGGTGGCCGACGCCGCCGTGAATATGCCGTACCTCGACGCCGTGCGGCACATCGCCGGCGTCTGAGCAGCAGCCGGCGCAGGCGGCGGCTGCTTCGCGCCTGACTGAACCGCGCCCGGCATAATGACCGGGTCGGTTCAGCAGGCCCGGTTCAGCCGGCCGGCGGGGTGAACTGGCTCGCGGTGAATACCGCTCCGCCAGGATCACGGATCAGGACGGTGCGTGTCCACTCGGTGTCGTCCTGC
The DNA here is from genome assembly GCF_039748055.1 of Burkholderia sp. RS01. NCBI lineage: Bacteria > Pseudomonadati > Pseudomonadota > Betaproteobacteria > Burkholderiales > Burkholderiaceae > Burkholderia > Burkholderia sp. RS01. The sequence continues at coordinate 119,865 of NZ_JBDLAK010000005.1, read as the reverse complement.
CGCAGGACGCGGCCGCCCAGGCGCTCGACGTCCCTGGCCGTGCGGTCCCGGTCGGCGACCGTGAACGTCACGTGCCACAGCGGCCGCTCGCCGGGGGCAGCGGGGACGAGCCAGGCGACCGCGTCCTCGAATCCTCGGGGTACGGCGTCGCCCGACTGGCGGACCCTGATGTTAGGGTCGACGGTGGCCTCCAGGTGGTCACCATAACCGGGGCGGCGGATCATCGTTCCGAAGTCGAGGGTGTCGAACTGCCAGTCGAATGCCTTGGCGTAGAAGGCGGCCGCTGCGTCCATATTGGCCGTGTGGAGGTCACTGAAGTTCCATCCGCCCGGCAGGTTGACCGCCTGCGCCCCGAGCCGTTCCCGGGCCTGCCAGATGCGGAACTCGGCGCCTTCGGGGTCGGCCAGCACCGCCTGGATCCCTCCTGAGCCGGCATCGGCGGGAGCGGACTTCAGGGTGGCGCCGACCGATAGCAGGTGGCGCGCGGCAGCATCCGCGTCGTCGACGGCGACGTACGTGTGCCACGCGGGGACGCCGGTTCCCGGGCCGGCGATCGCGCCGGCTTCCTGGCCGTCAAGCCGGGCTATCACGTACCTGCCGGCGGTGCCGGGCGGGGCGCCGTCCTCGAACTCCCACCCGAAGAGCCCGCCGTAGAAGTCCATGGCGGCCGCCACGTCGGGCTGCTGGGTGTCAACCCAGCACGGAACACCTGACGGATAGCTCCGGCTGATTGCCTCTGGTTGCTGTTCCATGCATAAAACCGTAAACGGCCCTGCGTGACGTGACAACGCCTGGGACGTGGGCGGTGCCCCGTCGACGGCAAGAGCTCCGGACAGCAATACTGCCCGGAGCTCTTGGTGAGGAGTGCCGTCGCCCGGGCAACGGCCTCTACGGGATCCGGGGAATCTCTACTCGGCGCTCTTGCCGAAATAGTCGGCGCCGCCGGCGTACTCCGTGTGGCCGGACTCGACGTCGGCGGTGGCCATGCTGGCGACCACTTCAGCGAACTCCGCCACGGAATACAGCTTGCCGGCTTCGGCGCGGCGGGCCTCGATGGCGCCCGGGTTGGAACGGTCCAGCAGTGTCGCGGTGACGGTGCCCTCGATCATGTCGCCGGACACGACCACCAGCGAGACCCCCTTGTCCGCCAGGCTCGGCAGGAGCTCGCGGAGCGCGTCCTCGCCCGCACGCTTGCTGCGGGCCACGGGCTCGTACTCCGGCATGGTGGGCACCGAGTTGATGAAGTGGGCCTGGTGGCTGGTAACGAACACCACGCGGGAGCCCGCCTTCATGAGGGGCACCGCGGCGTTGAGCATGTTGACCTGCGCGTCCCGGTTCAGCTTGAGGGCATATCCCTCTTCCATGCCCGACTCCATGCCGCCCGATGCGTTGAGCACCAGCACGTCCAGTGACCCGAAGTTCTCCATGGCGGCGCTCGCCAGGGCCTGCACACCCTCAACCGTGGTCAGGTCGGCGCCGACCGCTACTGCGCGGCCGCCCGCAGCCTCGACGTCGGACACCACTTTGTTGGCGCGCGGCGCCTTCTGGCGGTAGTTGACGACGACGGCGGCACCCTCGCCAGCGAGGATCTTGGCCACTTCGGCGCCGATTCCGCGCGAGGATCCGGTCACGATGGCGGTCTTGTTGTCCAGCAGTCCCATATGAGCTCCTTTGTTCCAAACGTCTAAATCACTGAAGGTCTGAAGTCCATCATGCCAGCGGAGGTGCCCGATCCGCTTGTCGGATCGCGACAAAGAAGGTGGGGGCAGCTAGTTTCCGCGGGGCCGGTTGGCTACCCGAACAGGCGCGGCGCCGGCTCCCGCCATGACAGGTCAGGTACCTAGCGGCTGTTGCGCTCCAGGACCGCACCGACAATCCGTGCCCCTTCCGCGAACGCCCCCGGGTTTGGCCCGGCGTAGTTGAGCCGGATGAAGGGCCCTGCGGGTTCGGCCGGGAACCAATCAGTGCCGGCAGCGATGATCACCCCCGCGGTTTCGCAGTCGCGGACGAGCCGTTCGAGGTCGGTCCCGTCGGGCAGGCGCGCCCAGAGGTTCAGCCCTCCCTTGGGCACGTGGGTGATGTGGGCCTGCGGCACGTGCTCCCGCAGGCTGGTGACCAGGAGGTCCCGGCGCGCCTGAAGCTGAAGGCGGAGGCCGCGCAGGTGCGTCTGCCAGCCGGGCTGGGTGACGACGTCGAGCGCTGCCGTCTGGAGGAGGCCGCTGACATACATCGTCTCGGCACCGCGGTCGGCCAGAATACGCTCGCGGGCCGGGCCGCGGGCGATGACGGCGGCGATGCGGATGGCCGGGGAAACGCTCTTGGTCAGCGACCGAAGGTAGACAACATGGCCGGAATCATCGTGGGCAGCCACGGGAACCGGGGTGGTGGTGATGCCAAAGTCATGCGCCCAGTCGTCCTCAACCAGGAAAGCTCCGTTCCTGCGGACGACGTCCAGGACTTCTTCGCCCCGGCCCGGCGCCCATTGCGCTCCGGTGGGGTTTGCATAGTTCGGCTGCGCGTAGAACATCCGGGCGCCGGTCTCTTCGAAGGCCCGGGACAGCTCCTGCGGATCGGGACCGTCGGAACCGCTGGGAACCGGAACGACACGCACACCGGCCTGGGAGGCCGCCAGGATGGCTCCCCAGTAGGTCGGCGACTCCATGAGCAGCGACTGCCCCCGGCCGGCGAGTGCGCTGAAAATGGAGCTCAGCCCGCTTTGGCTTCCCGGCAGCACAATGACGTCGCTCGGTGTGGGCGGGGTGACCCCGACCGGGGTCGCGGCGCCGAGTTCGTGCGCGAACCAGGACTGCAGCTCCGGCATCCCTGCCGCGGGTGGACGGGACAAGGCAGCGTCGCCGCGGGCGGCCCGGGTGAGCGCGGCCCGCACCAGGCGCTCCGGCAGGAGTTCGCGGTCCGGGTAGCCGGAGTGGAAGGCGATGACGTCGTTCGGTGCGCTCCGCATCGCGGCTGAGGCATTGCGAAGAGGTGCCTGCGGCGAGCCCAGCGCCGCAGTCTGCCAGCCGTAGTCGGACGGGCGCGCGGTCCGCACGGCCCGGACGAAGGTACCGACGCCGGGCCGGCTCTCGATCAGGCCCTGCGTTGTCAGGGTCTGCAGGGCCTTTTGCACTGTGACGGGGCTGGCCTGGTACTCGGCAACCAGCGACCGCGTGGACGGCAGCCGGGCTCCGGGGGCGGCCCCGGCGATCCACTCCCGCAGTCGCATCGCAATCCTCGAACTGCTATCGTTATTCATGAGAGACAAGAGTAGCGCTACTATCCTTATTCGGCCAGTGATACCGCAGCGGCAGTCCAGCGGCGTCTGGTGGGGCCTCCTCGGAGTAGCGGCCTTCTCGTTCACCGTTCCGTTCACGCGGGTGGCCGTCACCAACATGTCCCCGTTGTTCATCGGATCCGCCCGTGCACTCCTGGCGGCTGCCCTGGCCGTCTTCGCCCTCGCACTCACCCGGCAGCGTTTTCCCCGGGGTGCGCAATGGGCGCGGTTCGCAGTGGTGGCCGGCGGGATCGTCGTAGGCTTCCCGCTGCTCACGTCCTATGCGCTCGCCACAGCTCCTGCCAGCCACGGCGCCGTCGTCATTGCCCTGCTCCCGGCCGCGACCGCAACCGCCGCCGTTCTCCGCGGGCGCGAGCGTCCGAGGCGGGCTTTCTGGATTGCGACGGTAGTCGGCGCCCTGGCAGCGATCATCTTTGCCTTCGCGCAGTCAGGTGGCCTGGGGCACCTGCACTGGGCGGACCTGCTGCTCCTCGGCGCGGTCGCGGCGGCCGCCGTCGGATACGCCGAAGGGGGCCTGCTCGCACGCGAACTCGGCGCCTGGCAGACCGTGTCCTGGGCGCTCGTGATCGCATCGCCGCTGATGGCGTCCCTGACGGCACTCTCCATCGCGCAGCAGCCGCCGTCCGGCACGCCGGTGCAGTGGGCCGCCCTTGCCTACCTGGGCATCGTCAGCGCGTTTCTCGGGTTCTTTGCCTGGTACCGCGGCCTCGCCATCGGCCCTATGGCCCAGGTGAGCCAGATCCAGCTGGTCCAGCCCGTCCTGAGCATCTGCTGGGCCGGACTCCTGCTGGGCGAGGCCCTGACCTGGAGCACCATTGCCGGCGGCCTGGCGGTCATCCTCTGTGCCGGCGCCGCGGTCCGCGTGCGGCTAAGCCCGCAGACCACGCAGCCCAATCCCTGACGCTCCCCCACCACGAGAATTCTTCATCCAGCATAAGGACATCCCATGTACACACCAGAGCACTTTGCAGTCCACCCCGATGCAGTCCAGGAGCTCCTTGCGAGGCCTGCGGCGGCCAACCTGGTGACCGCAACCCCGCAAGGAATCCTCGCCACGATGCTGCCCTTCGTCTACGACCCCTCGATCGGCGAACACGGCGCGCTGCTCGGACACCTTGCCCGCAACAACCCTCAGTGGTCTGAACCTGTGATCGGCGAAGCACTCGTCATCATTCAGGGCGGCGATGCCTACATTTCACCGTCGTGGTACGCGTCGAAGGCAGCGCACGGACGGGTGGTGCCGACCTGGAACTACTCCACCGCGCACGTTTACGGAAAGCTCGCCGTTCATGACGACGCCGACTGGCTCAACCGGCAGGTACGGCGCCTGACCGACCTCCACGAAGCAGGCTCCGAGCAGCCGTGGACCGTGGACGACGCACCGGAGCGCTACATTTCGGGCCAGCTGCGCGCCATCGTGGGCGTCGAACTGCTCATCACCCGGATCGAGGCAAAGAAGAAACTCAGCCAGAACCGGCCCGACGCCGACGTCGACGGCGTGGTGGCAGGACTTGCCGCCCGGGGGCATGCGGAGGTTGCCGCCGACGTGGCGCGGGCAAGGCAGGAAAAGTCAGCGGCGGTTAGTGGCCCATGCCCAGTCCGCCATCGACCGGAATGACCGCACCGGAGATGTAGGCGGCCTCGTCGCTGGAGATCCAGCGCACCACGTTGGCCACCTCGGAGGCATCGGCGAAGCGCCCGGCGGGCACCTTGGAGAGGTAGTCCTTCTGCGTGGCTTCCGGGAGCTCGGCGGTCATGTCGGTGTTGATGAAGCCCGGAGCCACCACGTTGGCAGTGATGCCGCGCGAGCCCAGTTCACGCGTGAGGGACCGCGCGATGCCGACGAGCCCGGCTTTGGAGGCCGAGTAGTTGATCTGCCCCGGGGCGCCGTAGAGGCCGGAGACGGAGGAAATGAGGACCACACGGCCCTTGCGCAGCCGGATCATGCCCTTGGAGGCCCGCTTGATCACGCGGAACGCTCCAGTGAGGTTCGTGTCGATCACCGAGGTGAAGTCGTCCTCGCTCATGCGCAGCAGGAGGGTGTCCTTGGTGATGCCCGCATTGGCCACCAGCACCTCGACGGGACCGTGGGCGGCTTCAACTTCTGCGAACGCGGCGTCAACGGATGCCTCGTCGGTGACGTCGGCCTTGACCCCCAGGATGCCTTCCGGCAGCTTCGATTCGCTCCGGTAGGTCACGGCCACCTTGTCGCCGTTGGCCAGGAAGGCCTCCGCGATGGCCAGTCCGATGCCGCGGTTGCCGCCGGTGATGAGGACGCTTCGGGCCGTGGTTGCTGCTTCAGACATGAGTGCTCCGGGTTTCCGCGAAGCCTGGCTCCGCTGTGGTGGCTGGATTTTTACTGCCTCCGATCTTAGCCCCCGTTTGGGAGGCTCCCCCGGATGGTGAGAGAATTGGGGTAGCAATTGGAGCGTGATGAGACAGCCGTGACACCTGAACACCAGCCCGGACAGCCGATGCCCGAGAAGCGTGACGCCGCATCCGGTCATCCGGAGGTACACAGCATCACGGACGCGGCTGCAGCGCATTCCGAAGACATGCGGGAGCGGATGATCAAGTACGCGGTGGCCATGGGAATCCGCATGGTCTGCCTGGTTCTGATCTTCGTGGTGGATGGCTGGTTCAAGCTCGTTGCTGTGGCCGGGGCCCTCTTCCTGCCGTGGATTGCCGTGGTGATCGCCAACGGCTCCGACAAAGCCGAGATCCACAGCGACTCCCTGCTCGACTACGCTCCGTACGCTGAACTGGAAGCAGCCGATGGCCAATGGGCCGGGGAAGCGGAGGGCTCCGGGTATCCGGAAGACCCGCCGGCGGTGCTGCAGGGCGAACTGATCAGCGATGAAGACGACGACGACCGGGGACAGAAAGCTTCATGAACCTTTTTAACCTGGGCGGCGGAATCGGCGAGACTGCCGGGCCGGCGTCCGCGGCTATGTGCTCACGCAAGGCCTGCCGGGCCGAAGCGTCATGGCAGCTGCTCTGGAACAACCCGAAGATCCACACGCCGGAGCGCCGCAAGGTCTGGCTCGCGTGCGGGGAGCACAGGGAATGGCTGGAGGACTATCTCCAGACGCGGGGACTCTGGAAGGACACCGTCCCGCTTGAGCCCACACCGGCGACCGGCGGGAACGGCTGAATGTACCGCTTTCTGTTCTCCAGCAAATGGCTGGGGTATCTCCTGATGGCCGCGATTTTTGCCGCGGGTTGCGTCTTTTTGGGCCGCTGGCAGATGGACCGGCGCGCCGAAACGCTCGCCGAGATCCAGCGCGTCACCTCCAATTATTCGGCCACGCCCATCAGCTTCACCGACGCCAGGAACGACTTCCGGCAGCTTGATCCGGACCGTGAATGGGCGCAGGTGGAGCTCCGGGGCAGCTACGACATATCGGGGCAGCGGATTGTGCGTAACCGTCCGCTCAACGGGCAGCCGGGCTACGAAGTGGTGGTGCCGTTCAGGCTCGTCTCGGGCGAAACCGTGGTGGTTGACCGCGGCTGGCTGCCGATCGGAAACAACAACCCGGGGCGCCCGGATTCCATTCCGGCCCCGCCTGCCGGGCAGGTCACCGCCGTTGTCCGGCTGAAGCACGGCGAACCCGCGCTGCAGCGCGGCGCTCCCGACGGGCAGCTCGCCTCCATCGACCTGTCGGCGTATTCCGCGCAGCTGGGCTACCCGCTCCTGACGGGAGCTTACGGGCAGCTCGCCTCCGAGACACCGCCCGTGGCGGACATGCCGCAGGCGTTCCCGATGCCGTCGGTTGAGGAGGGGACGCACCTGTCCTACTCGCTCCAGTGGTTCGCCTTCGGCATCCTGATGTTTGTGGGGTTCGGCTACGCCGCCCGCCAGCAGGCCCGGAACGCCGTCATCGACGCCGAGGACGCCGAAGCAGCGGGCGGCGCCGTCGGTTCGGCCTCCGGCGCCAATGCGGGGGCCCGCCGTCGTCCGCCGGCACCGCGGAAGCGCAAGCACCCCACGGCGGAAGAAGAGGAAGACGCGATCCTGGATGCCCAGGGCTACTGAGCGATGACACGTGATGCCTTTCCCGGACCTGTGGCCAACGTGAAGCAGGCCCTCACCGCCCTGGGCGCCGAGGACACCGTGACGGTGTTTGATTCAAAAGTCCCGACGGCGGCCGCCGCGGCCGCCGCGCTCGGCTGCGACGTCGCGGCCATCACCAACAGCCTGGTGTTCGAACTCGACGGCGCTCCCCTGCTGATCCTGGCCAGCGGAGCGGCGAAGGTGGACGTGCGATTGGTGGCCTCGCAGCTGGGCGGCGGCAAGATCCGCCGCGCCGCCCCGGACTTCGTCCTCCGCCACACAGGCCAGGAAGTAGGAGGCGTGGCCCCGGTAGGCCACCCGGAGAAAATCACGACACTCCTGGACGAATCCCTCAAAAGCCACGAACTCCTCTGGGCAGGAGCCGGAGACCACAACTCAATGTTCTCCATCACCTACAAAGAGTTGCTAAGAATTACCGCAGCCAAGGAACTCCAGGTACGTTAGCTCCCGCAGGGGGTGACATGACCGCTAGCGCAGCGGCGAGGGTGATTTGCGTAGCGTGCGTCAAAGGCGTGGGCCCACGCCGTCAGGGTTCCCTGGCCGAGCTTGCGAGGTTAGGGAGACGGTGGGGAGAACGAGCCAGCACGCGGCAAATTACGCGCGCTGCGAAGCGGACGCAACCATACGCCGCCAGCCGCAACAAGCGAGGCTTAAGCCAGCGTAATCAGGTCCAGGTAGTCTTCGTTCCAGTGGTCCTCGATGCCGTCGGGCAGCAGGACAACACGCTCAGGATTCAAGGCCTCGACAGCACCTTCGTCGTGGCTCACCAGGACGACGGCGCCGGTGTAGTTGCTCAAGGCCCCGAGGATTTCAGCACGGCTGGCGGGGTCCAGGTTGTTGGTGGGCTCGTCGAGGAGCAGCACGTTCGCACTCGAGGCCACGATGGTGGCCAGCGCCAAGCGGGTCTTCTCGCCGCCGGACAGCACACCTGCGGGCTTGTCGACGTCGTCGCCGGAGAACAGGAACGAGCCCAGGATGTTCCGTACTTCCGCGTCGTTCATGTCCGGGGCGGAGGATCGCATGTTCTGCAGGACGGTGCGGTCCACATCGAGCGTCTCGTGCTCCTGGGCGTAGTAGCCCACTTTCAGGCCGTGGCCCGCAACGACCTCGCCGGTGTCCGGCTTGTCGACGCCGGCGAGCATGCGCAGGAGGGTGGTCTTGCCGGCGCCATTGAGGCCCAGGATGACCACCTTGGAGCCGCGGTCGATGGCGAGGTCCACGTCGGTGAAGATTTCCAGCGAGCCGTAGGACTTGCTCAGGCCATCGGCGGTGAGCGGGGTCTTGCCGCAGGGCGACGGATCCGGGAAGCGCAGGGCTGCCACCTTGTCGTGCGCGCGGACGGCTTCGAGGCCGCCCAGCAGGCGTTCCGCACGCTTGGCCATGTTCTGCGCGGCGACGGCCTTGGTGGCCTTGGCCCGCATCTTGTTGGCCTGGTCGAAGAGGACCTGGGCTTTCTTCTCCGCGTTGGCGCGCTCACGCTTGCGCGCGCGCTCATCGGTTTCGCGCTGGGTGAGGTAGCGCTTCCAATCCATGTTGTAGAAGTCGATCTGGGCGCGGTTGGGATCGAGCAGGAAGACCTTGTTCACCGTCGCTTCGAGCAGTTCGGTGTCGTGGCTGATGACGATCAGCCCGCCCTGGTGGTTCTTCAGGAACTCACGCAGCCAGGAGATGGAATCGGCGTCGAGGTGGTTGGTGGGTTCGTCAAGGAGCATGGTCTCGGCATCCGAGTACAGGATGCGGGCGAGCTCCACGCGGCGACGCTGACCGCCGGACAGGGTCTTGAGCGGCTGGTTCAGCAGGCGGTCCGGCAGGGCGAGGTTCGAGCAGATGGCTGCGGCCTCGGCTTCGGCAGCGTAGCCGCCGGCGGCCAGGAACTCGGATTCGAGCCGGTCGTAGCGGTTCATCGCCTTGCGCTGGACCGCGGCGTCTTCGCTGGCCATCTCTTCGTGGGCCACACGGAGCTTGCCGACGGCGATGTCCAGGCCGCGGACGGAGAGGATCCGGTCCCGGGCGAGCTGTTCCATGTCCGGGGTCCGGGGGTCCTGCGGCAGGTACCCGATCTCGCCGGTGCGGGTCACCTTGCCGGCCGCCGGAAGGCCTTCGCCCGCAAGGACGCGGGTCAGGGTGGTCTTTCCCGCACCGTTACGGCCCACGAGGCCGATCTTGTCTCCCTTATCGATCCGGAAGCTCACCTGGTCCATGAGCAGCCGGGCGCCGGCGCGCAGTTCAAGATCCTGGACGGTAATCAAAGCAGGTAAGGCCTTTCACAACAGGGAACGCCGCGGCACAGCGGATGGAATCTGGTGGGTGCCGGGGCGGTGCGGCCGGGAGAACGGCCCCTACAAGTCTACCGGGCGCAGCAAGGCTACATAACCGGGCGCTGGGCGACGCGCTACACGCCACTTGCGCCGGACGCAGCGCCTTCATTTGTGCCGTGCATTCAGCCCCGGCGGCCCGGTCTTGTAGGACCACTACAAAATGGGCTTATTCCCGGGCCAGTAGCGTCAACATCAGCCGATAATTGTTTGTACCCCTCCGACAGGACCTCCCATGACCCAGACCCATTCGTCCGCCACCGGCCAGCAAGCCAAACGCCGCCGCTGGGACGCCACCGACCTCGGACTCATCGCCGTCTTCGCCGCGCTTGTGGCCGGCTCGGCGCTCGTTGCGGCCATCCCGGTGGGCGCGCTGGGCGTCCCCATCACGCTGCAGACGCTCGCCGTGATCCTGACCGGACTGGCCCTCGGCCCGGGCCGGGCCTTCGCGGCGGTCGGTCTTTACACGCTCCTCGGTCTCGCCGGCCTCCCCATCTTCAGCGGCGGCCGCAGCGGGCTGGGCATCCTGGCCGGCCCGTCTGCCGGCTACATCGTTGCGTTCCCCCTTGCTGCTGCAGCGGTCGGCTGGCTTGCCGCCGTCGTCATCCGCCGGACCGTGAAGTACCGGGGCGTGCTGCTGTTTGCCGCCGCCATGGTCACCAGCATCGTGGTGGTCCACGGGCTCGGCGTGCTCGGCATGATGGTCAACGCCAAGCTTGAACTGTCCAAGGCCTTCCTCGCAGACCTCGCCTACTACCCGGGCGACATCATCAAGAACGTCCTGGCCGTCACGGTCGCCCTCGCCCTGCACAAGGCGTTCCCTGACCTGCTGGTCCGGCGTGTCCGGCCGCTGGGCGCACCGGTTGCTTCAGCCGCCGGCTCGCAGGGCGCGGCGCAGCAAGCCACTCCGCAGCAGTGAGCACAGTCGCCCTCAGCGACGTTGAAGTCCGGGTTGCCGTCGACGGCCGCCCGGACCCCAAGGTCCTGCTCCAGGACGTGACCCTCAGCCTGACCGAGCAGCGGATCGGCGTGATCGGCGCCAACGGTTCCGGCAAGTCCACGCTCCTGCGCCTGCTCAACGGCCTCGTGGCACCGACCGGCGGGACGGTCACTGTCAACGGCTCGGATACCGTCCGGAATGTTCGTGCCGTCCGGCAGCAGGTGGGCTTTGTCTTCACCGACCCGCTGTCCCAGCTGGTCATGCCCACCGGCCGCGAGGACGTTGAACTGTCACTGCGGCGCTCCGTACGGAATGGCCCGGAACGCCGCCGCCAGGCCGACGCCGCACTAAGCCGCTTCGGTCTCCTCCACCTGGCGGACCAGAGCATCTACGAGCTTTCGGGCGGGGAACGGCAGCTCCTTGCCCTGGCCGCGGTGCTGGCAGTGGAACCGGACGTGCTGGTCCTCGATGAACCGTCCACGCTTCTGGACCTCCGGAACCGCGAACTGCTACGCCGCACGCTTTCCGGTCTCCGCCAGCAGATCGTCATGTCAACTCACGACCTTGAGCTTGCCCTCGACATGGACCGCGTCCTGGTTGTCGAGTCCGGCCGGATAGCGTACGACGGCGGTGCTGCCGCCGCCGTGGCGCACTACCGCGCCCTGTGCGCCAACAGCCTTGAGGCTCCCGGCGGACACAGCGTGGCGAACAGGGTTGATCCGACCGGCGGGAGCGCCCGGTGAGGGGCGGCGGCGTCCTGCTCGCCAACTACGTGCCAGGGACGTCGGTGATGCACCGCATGCCGATCTGGCTCAAGTTCCTGGTGGTCCTCGCCTGCGGCATGGCCTCATTCCTAATCGTGGACTGGCGCCTGGCCGCCGCAGCGGTTGCCCTGATGTGCGCGCTGTTCCTGCTCAGCGGTGCGGGGCCGGCCCGCCTCTTCCGCGCCGTCCGGCCGCTGCTGCCCGTCCTCCTGGCCGTCGGCCTGTTCCAGTGGTGGCAGCTCGGGGCGCCAACGGCGGCCCGCATTGTCCTCAACATTCTGCTCTGCGTGGTGGCGGCCTCGCTGCTGACGGCAACCACGCCGCTGCACCGGCTTCTCGACGGTGTGGTGTCCCTGGCTCGTCCGTTCCGGCGCTTCGGCGCGGACCCTGAGCGGTTTGCGCTCACCATCGCCATCATGCTGCGCAGCATCCCGTTCATCGCCGGGGCCTTCGGGGACGTCCGGGATTCAGCCCGGGCCAGGGGCCTGGAACGCAACCCCCGCGCGCTGGTCCTGCCGGTCTTCATCACCACCGTTGCCTACGCCCGCCACACCGGGGACGCGCTGGCCGCGCGCGGCCTGGGCGAGCCGGACGACGACTGAGAGCCCTTCCGGTGGAGTTACTCATCGCGCGGCGAGGTACGGTGCAGCCGTTGTCAGGAGCAGGACTTCAGGATGTTGGCGATGGCGTCATGTTCGGCCTGGGTGACCCATAACTTGTATTTGGCCTTGACGGCTGTCTGGCGGGCTACGTACTCGCACCGGAAAGGCTTGCTCGGGGGCAGCCAGGTGGCTGCGTCCTTGTCGGACTTGGCTGAGTTGGTGGGGCCGTCAGCGGCCATCAGGTTCAGGGGGTCGTTGGCGAGCTGCTTGCGCAGCTCGGCGCCGATCTTCTGGGCACCTTTCTGCCAAGCGTCGCTGAGGGGAACGATGTGATCAATCTGGACGGCTGAACTGGTCTGGCTGCCACGAACGAACTTAATGGTCGTCCCCGTGTACTTGTCTGACAGCGTGCCCGAAGCCACCACGCAGTTCCGCGTGCCGGGCTTGAACGTCTCCCCGGTCAGGTCGCGGGCAAGAATGTCGTTCCGGGTATCGCATCCGTTGTGGTCCACGTCAGCCCATGCCGCGCCGAACTGATCGCGGCTGTACCCGGTCTTGGGGGCGCGGCCCTTCACTGGAATGGTGCCGAGTTGGGCAATCGCCACGGCCGCTGCTTCCGGCTTCAGCGCTCCGGGGGCGGCCGATGCGGCCGGGCTGCAGCCGGCAAGTCCTCCGGCCAGGAGCAAGGCAGTGAGAATGGTCAGCGTCGTGGTGGCAGGGCGTGCGATGGTCTTGTCCTTCATGTGTGCGTCGGCAACGACCAGAGTAAACGCCTGCACCCTCGGAAGGCGGCTGCACGCGCCGCCGGCGGAAAGATTGCCGGCCCGGCTACAGCCTGACGTACCGGAACAGGGCAGCTGTGCCCATTCCGCCGGCGATGCTGATCATGGCCAGCGCGAGTTTGTTCCGGTCCGGAGTCTGCCGGGCCTGAGCCAGCAGCCTCGTCACGAGGACGGCGCCCGAGGCCCCGTACGCATGCCCGAGCGCCAGCGCACCGCCGTCGGCGTTGGCCCGCTCCGGTTCGATGCCGAGCCGGTCGAGGCAAGCGAGCGTCTGGGAGGCGAATGCCTCGTTGAACTCCACGAGATCCACATCCTCCGCCGCCACGGCTTGCGAGGCCAACAGGCGCCGTGCGGCCGACGCCGCACCGATGCCAAGGAGCCGGGGCTCCACGCCGGCCGTGTCCGTCCCCACGACGAGGAGCCCGTCCCGAACGCCGAGTTCGCGCGCGCGGGCCACCGAGGTGACGACGACGGCGGCGGCACCGTCTGCGTCGAAGCAGGAGTTTCCGGCCGTGACCGTTCCGGATTCCACGAAGGCTGCCGGGAACCTGCCCATCAGGGCCTCGCTGAGCCGGGCACGGGGGCCGTCGTCCGCCGCCACCTCTCCGGAGTCAGCAGCAAGCGGGACAATTTCCCGGCTGAAGGCACCGTCCGCGGCAGCGGCCACAGCCCGGCGGTGGCTCCGGAGGGCGAATTCGTCCTGCCGGGCGCGGCTGATGCCGAACTCGGCCGCCACGTTTTCCGCGGCCACCCCCATGTCCGGGTCGCCCAGGCTGTGCGGCGCAAACTGGGCCCGGGCGAAAAAGGCGGGGCCGCCGTCGTCGTTCCGGTGTGCGCGCAGCGGTGCGGTGCTGATGCTTTCCACTCCCCCGGCCAGATACACGCCGCCGCCCGCGGCGACGAGCCGGGACGCGAGGACGATGGCGTCCAGGCCGGAGCCGCACTGCCTGTCCACCGTGAGTCCCGGGACGCTGACCGGAAGCCCGGCCTCGAGGGCCGCCAGCCGCGCCACGTTGCCGCCGCCGGCCACCGCGTTGCCGATCACGACGTCGGTCACTTCTGACGGTGCCGCGCCGGTTTGGGCCAGGAGGGCGTTGACCACGGGGGCGAGAAGCTCATGCGCGCGGAGATGCCTGACCTGGCCGTTGGCCCGGCAGATGGGGGTGCGCAGGGCGGCAATGATGACCGGCTGCCGCTCGGCAGGGAGCGCCGCCGGCGTCTCCAGGTGCACGTCAGACAAGGCGCCGGGCCCGCGAGTCCCGGGCGGTGATCCAGTCCAGCATGATGCGCCGGCTGACCTTTCCGCGGTCCGTCAGCGGGAGCTCGGCGAGGGCGAAGTACTGCAGCGGCCGCTTGTCCCTGGCCAGGATGTCCTCCAGCCCGGCCTTGAGCTGGGTGGCCGTGACGCCGCCGTGCGACGGGACGATTCCGGCCACGACGCGCTGGCCCCGGACGTCGTCGGCCATGCCGGCCGCCACTGCGGAGGCCACACCGGGCACGCATGCGAGGGCCAGTTCGACTTCGTGCGGATAGACGTTCTTGCCCGCGGTGATGATCATGTCCGCGCGGCGGCCCAGGATGTGGAGTTCGCCGTCCTCCAGGTAGCCCTGGTCCCCTACCGTGAACCACCCGTCGAAGCACCGCAGTGCCTGGCCGTCGTCGCCCCACAGGTAGCCGTTACTGACCATGCCGCTGCGAACACTGATGTTCCCGGCGGTGCCGTCCGGGAGCGGGGCTCCGGTGTCATCCAGGATCCGCACGTCGACGCCGGGGAACGGCCGTCCGATGCCCGTGCCGCCGGCGTCGAGCGGTTCCCCGGCGGCAAGGCCGGTGCCGGAGACGAAGCTCAGCTCCGAGGCGCCGTAGTATTCGAAGATGGTGGCGTTGGGGGCCCATCGCCGGGCCGCCTCAAGCGTACGGGCGTCCAGCTTCGAGCCGGCACAGATGATGGTCCGCACGCCCGAGGCGTCGACGCCTCCGGTGAGGCCGCGTTCGCTGAGAAGCCGCAGCATGGTGGGGACCAGCACCAGCCGCGTGATGCCGTCGTAGGTGATGGCAGTGTGGACGTCCCCGACGTCGAAGGATTCGAGGGTGTGGAACTCCGAACCTGCGTAGAGGCACTCGGCGAGGGCGTACAGGTTAAGGCTCGCGGCGAGCGGTCCTGGCGCCAGCGTCTTGTCCTCCGGGCCCAGGCCGAAGAACTCCATCGAGGCTTCGAAGGACTCCTGCCAGGACTGCCGCGAACGGGTGAAGGCCTTTGGCACGGACGTGGTGCCGGAGGTCAGCCCGATCAGGAACGACGACGCCGGATCCCCGTCCCTGAGCGGTGACCCGGGGCCGCCAGGGACTGCGACCGCTGCAGCGCCCAGCCGCTGGACGATTTCCTCCCGCATGGGCCGCGGCCACGTCGGATCCAGCACCGCGCACTGCCGGTTCCCCGCCACGGCCGCGGCGAAGTCAATCGCAAACCGGGTGGAATTGTGCTGCGCGAGCACCATCACATCGGCTGTATTGTCCGCCGCAGCGGCCTCCGCGGCGTCGCGGAGGGCGGCCCACGTGAGCCGCTGTCCTGCCACGACGACGGCGGTGTCGTCGGGCCGGTCATCAGCCCAGCGCTGGAGTCTGTTGAGAAAAGGCATCGGACCAACTTTACCGGCGGATGCGTCTCTTCGCCCTCTGGCAAAGACTATTGTGACAACATGAGCTTCAACGACGGGGTCGAGCTGGACCCATCCCAGGTGGAAGACCGGCGCGGCGGCGGAATGGGCCGCGGCACGAAGATCGGCGGCGGCATCGGCGGGGGCATCGTCCTCCTCCTCGCGGCGCTGTTCGGCATCAATCCGCAACTGCTCGAAGGACTGGTCGGTCCGGGGCAGGAACAGCCCGGTGCTGGCCAGACCACCACCGCGGAGGCCTGCAAGACCGGCGCCGACGCTGACCAGCGGCTCGACTGCCGCATCAAGGGCACCGTCAACAGTCTCAATGCGTTCTGGCCCGCTTACCTCGCCGACTACAAGGTCAAGTACCCGCGGCCCAGAACCGTACTCTTCGAAGGCGGTACCCCCACCGGCTGCGGCGCCGCGACGTCGGAGGTCGGCCCGTTCTACTGCCCGGCCGACACCACGGCCTACTTCGACCCCGGCTTCTTCCAGGAACTCGTGGACCGCTTCGGCTCGTCCGGCGGCCCGCTCGCGCAGGAGTATGTGGTTGCCCACGAGTTCGGCCACCACATCCAGAACATCCTTGGTGACCTGGACAAGGCCCAGCAGGATCCACAGGGTGCAGAGTCCGGGGCCGTTCGGGTGGAACTGCAGGCGGACTGCTACGCCGGGCTCTGGACCCGTTACGCCACCACTCAGAAGGATCCCAAGTCCGGATTGCCCTTCCTGGAGCCGCTGACGCAGAAGGACCTCAACGACGCCCTCTCGGCGGCGTCCGCCGTGGGCGACGACCGGATCCAGAAAGCAGCCACCGGCCGTGTTTCGCCCGAGGGCTGGACCCACGGATCGAGTGCCCAGCGGCAGAAGTGGTTCTACCAGGGCTACAAAACCGGCGACATCAACCAGTGCGATACCTTCAGCGCCGCCAGCCTTTAGCCGCCACCCTTTAACTGAAACGACGACGGCGGGCCACCTGGAGGTGGCCCGCCGCCGTCGTACTTTAAGCGGTAGCTTTAGATGTTGAACCCGAGGGCGCGCATCTGGTCCTTGCCGTCATCGGTGATCCGTTCCGGGCCCCATGGCGGCATCCACACCCAGTTCAGGCGCCACTCGTCCACGACGCCGTCCAGCGCCTTGCCGACCTGCTCCTCGAGCACGTCGGTGAGCGGGCATGCCGCCGTGGTGAGTGTCATGTCGATGAGCAGCGCGCCGTCATCCTCCGAGTACTTCAGGCCGTACAGCAGCCCGAGGTCCACGATGTTGACCCCGAGCTCGGGGTCGATGACGTCCTTGAGTGCCTCTTCGACATCCTCCAGCCCTGTGCGGGCTGCGTCGATTTCTGTCATGGCGTGTCCTTACTAGGCCTGTGCTGCGGCGGCAGCGGCAGCGATCGTGGCTGCTCCGGCGCCCGTGGCGTAGCGGTCGTAGCCTTCTTCTTCGAGGCGGTCGGCGAGCTCCGGGCCGCCCTCTTCCACAATCTGGCCGTCAACGAAAACGTGGACGAACTCAGGCTTGATGTAGCGCAGGATGCGGGTGTAGTGCGTGATGAGCATGGTGCCCATGTTGCCTTCGGCGTGGGCGCGGTTGACGCCTTCCGAGACGATCTTCAGGGCGTCGACGTCCAGGCCGGAGTCGGTCTCATCAAGCACGGCGAACTTGGGCTTGAAGAGCTCGAGCTGCAGGATCTCCACGCGCTTCTTTTCGCCGCCCGAGAAGCCCTCGTTGACGTTGCGCTGTGCGAAGTCCGCATCGATGCGCAACTGCTGCATGGCGGCCTTGACGTCCTTGGTCCAGGTGCGCAGGGCAGGCGCCTGGCCGTCGATGGCGGTCTTGGCAGTCCGCAGGAAGTTGGTCATTGTGACGCCGGGAACCTCCACCGGGTACTGCATGGCCAGGAAGAGGCCGGCGCGAGCACGCTCGTCGACGCTCATCGCCAGGACGTCTTCGCCGTCCAGCGTGATGGTGCCGCCGGTGACGTTGTAGCGCGGGTGGCCGGCGATGGTGGACGCAAGGGTGGACTTGCCCGAACCGTTGGGGCCCATGATGGCGTGAGTCTCACCGGTCCGGATGGTCAGGCTGACGCCCTTCAGGATCTCCTTGGTGCCCTGCTCGGTGTCGATGCTGACGTGCAGGTCCTTGATCTCAAGAGTAGACATGTGTCTTGTTCTCCTCTGCACCGTGCCGTTGGGGCGGCGGTGCGGTCTTTGGTCTGGAAGGTAATAAGTTCTGGTACAGGCCTGGCTAGCTGAAGTTCGGGGTTTCGGCGCCGTTCAGGACGTTGGTGAAGTCCACGTAGACCTCGTCCCCGACGATCTCCACCGCGAACACGGGCACGGGATCGTAGGCCGGCAGCTGGAGAGGCTCGCCGGTGCGCAGATCGAACTGCGAACCGTGGCCCCAGCATTCGATGGCGCAGCCTTCGACCTCGCCCTCCGAGAGCGAGATGTCCGCGTGCGAGCAGGTGTCGCCGATGGCGTGGATCTCTCCCATGGAGTCCTTGACGATCGCGACGGGATAGTCATCGATCAGGATCCGCAGGGCCTGCTTGGGCTGGATCTCGTCCACGTTGCAGACGAGCTCGCCCTTTGGCTGTTCAGTCATCCGATGTCCTGTACTTTCCGGGCTGCTTAGTTTTCGGTCGCGGCGAGTTCACGCTCAACAGCCGCGGTCAGGCGCTCTTCGAGTGCCGGGACCTTGATCTGCTGGATGATCTCGTTGAGGAAGCCGCGGACGACGAGCCGCCGTGCCACGTCTTCGGGAATGCCGCGTGCCATGAGGTAGAACAGGTGTTCGTCGTCAAAACGTCCGGTGGAGCTCGCGTGACCGGCGCCTTCGATGAGGCCGGTTTCGATCTCGAGGTTCGGAACCGAGTCCGCGCGGCAGCCGTCCGTCAGCACAAGGTTCTGGTTCTTCTCGTACGAGTCGGTGCCCAGTGCCTGCTTCTGGATCAGGACGTCGCCCACCCAGACGGTGTGCGCGTTCTTGCCCTGCAGGGCGCCCTTGTAGAGCACGTTGGACTTGCAGTTGGCCACGTTGTGGTCAACGAAGGACCGGTGCTCCAGGTGCTGCCCGGCGTCGGCGAAGTACAGGCCCAGCAGCTCGGCCTCGGCACCTTCACCCGCGAAGCGGACGTTGGAGTTCAGGCGCACGATCGATCCGCCGAGGGACACGGCGATGTGCTTGTACACAGCGTCCTTGCCCACCTGCGCGTCGTGCTGGGCCAGGTGCTTGGCGTCGTCTTCCCAGAGCTGCACCGAGATGACAGTGAGCTTGGCGCCTTCGCCGACGATGACTTCCAGGTTGCCGTTGTGGTCGGCCGCACCGGTGTGCTCCAGGATCACGACGCTGCGCGAGTTGGCGCCGGCCTCCAGCACGTAGTGTGCGTTGGAGCGGCGTCCGGCGCCCGCGCCGTGGACCAGGATCCGCACCGGCTCAGCCGGCTCGGCTTCCGCCGGGATGACCACGTGCAGTGCCTCGTCCGTGTTGGCGGAGGCGACGACGGCGGCACGGTCGGCCGGGGTCAGCACGGATCCGCGCGGGGCGGCTCCGTGGGCCAGGGGCGTGCGGACATAGCCTTCCGGTGCGTCCACGGTGAATGCGGCGGCCGGATCCGGATCGACATCCGTCGCGCGATCCGAGAGCAGGTTGGCCAGTCCGCGGACCGGGCTGAAGCGCCATTCTTCCTCGCGGCCCGTGGGCAGTGCGAAGTCGGCGACGTCGAAGCTCGTAAGCCGTTCGGCGCGGGAGGACATCACGGTGACGCCGTGGTTGTGGCTGTGGTCCACCTTGGCGGAGACCAGGCCCTCGCCTTCCTCGGTGAAGCCTGCGATGGAAGGCGCTCCGATGCGGGCCTTTTCAGTAGTAATTTCGGCAGTCATTAACCGACGGATCCTTCCATCTGGAGTTCAATGAGGCGGTTCAGCTCGAGGGCGTATTCCATCGGCAGCTCGCGGGCGATCGGCTCGATGAAGCCGCGCACGATCATGGCCATGGCTTCGTCTTCGCGCATGCCGCGGGACATGAGGTAGAAGAGCTGCTCTTCGGAAACGCGCGAGACAGTTGCCTCGTGACCCAGCTGGACGTCATCCTCGCGGATGTCGATGTAGGGGTAGGTGTCCGAGCGGCTGATCGTGTCCACCAGCAGGGCGTCGCAGCGCACGGTGTTGGCCGAGTGCTTGGCGCCTTCGCGGATCTGGACGAGGCCGCGGTAGGCCGCACGTCCGCCGCCGCGGGCCACTGACTTGGAGATGATGGAGCTCTTGGTGTTCGGCGCGATGTGGACCATCTTGGAGCCGGTGTCCTGGTGCTGGCCTTCGCCGGCGAACGCGATGGACAGGGTCTCGCCCTTGGCGTGCTCGCCCGTGAGGTAGACGGCCGGGTACTTCATGGTGACCTTGGAGCCGATGTTGCCATCGATCCATTCCATGGTGGCGCCTTCTTCGCAGATCGCGCGCTTGGTCACCAGGTTGTACACGTTGTTGGACCAGTTCTGGATGGTGGTGTACCGGACACGGGCGCCCTTCTTGACCACGATTTCCACGACAGCGGAGTGCAGCGAGTCCGACGTGTAGATCGGCGCGGTGCAGCCCTCGATGTAGTGGACGTAAGAGTCCTCGTCCGCGATGATCAGCGTGCGCTCGAACTGACCCATGTTTTCCGTGTTGATGCGGAAGTACGCCTGCAGCGGAATGTCCACGTGGACGCCCTTGGGCACGTACACGAAGGAACCGCCGGACCACACGGCCGTGTTCAGCGAGGCAAACTTGTTGTCTCCCACGGGAATGATGGTGCCGAAGTACTCCTGGAAGATCTCCGGGTGCTCGCGCAGCGCGGTGTCCGTGTCCAGGAAGATGACGCCCTGGGCCTCAAGGTCCTCGCGGATCTGGTGGTAGACCACCTCGGACTCGTACTGGGCTGCCACGCCGGAGACCAGGCGGCTGCGCTCGGCTTCCGGGATGCCGAGCTTCTCATACGTGTTGCGGATGTCCTCGGGCAGGTCTTCCCACGTGGCGGCCTGCTTCTCCGTGGAACGGACGAAGTACTTGATGTTGTCAAAGTCGATGCCGGACAGGTCCGCACCCCAGGTGGGCATGGGCTTGCGGCCGAAGTACTTCAGGCCCTTCAGGCGCAGGTCCAGCATCCACTCCGGCTCGCTCTTCTTGGCCGAAATGTCGCGGACGACTTCCTCGTTGAGGCCACGGCGTGCGTTGGCGCCGACGTCGTTCTTGTCGGCCCAGCCGTACTCGTAGGTGCCGATTCCGTGGAGCTCGGGATTCTTTTCCAGAATCTCCGAAATCACAGCAGTCTCGGCAACCGTCTTCTCTGATAGTTGGTCCGTCATCACGGCCTTTCTTGCAGATGGTTGGATACTTCGTCCAGGTTGTCCGTAACGGCTCGGGTGGTTTCCGCCACCGTTGCGGCCGGACGGCCTGTTGGTATGTGGGTGGTGCAGACATGCCCCCCGCGCGCCAAGGTGGAGAGGCGCCGCACGTCGACGCCGACCAGCCGGGAAAACGTCTCGGTTTCAGCATCGCAGAAAACGGGGAACTGTGCTGCGAGCTGCTGGATGGGGCAGTGGCCCTGGCACAGCTGGACGCTGGACAGCGCTGCCGGCAGCGGCGCCCTGGCCTCGATGGACGCGGTGGAGGCTACATAGCCGTCCCGGGACAGCGCGGCGGAAAGCGCCTGCGCCCGGGCGGTGATGTCGGTTCCGGCCGCATCAACCTCCGGGGCGTAGCGGCGTTCCATCTCGGAAAAACGCTCGACGGCGAACTTCCGCACTGCTTCGGTACCGGCCATTTCTTCGAGCTGCTTGAGCGCGGTGCTGGCGATGTTCAGGTAGTCGTCACCGAGCGTCGACTGGCCCTGTGAACTCAGGACATAGCGGCGGGCGGGGCGTCCGGCGCCGGCGCCGGCACGGGCAACACGCTTCACTTCGATGACGCCTGCACGGGACAGGTGGTCCAGGTGGCGACGGACGGCGGCCGGCGTGAAGCCGAGAAGGTCGCCCAGTTCCGCGGCGCTGACGGGTCCGTGTTCGAGTACCGCACTGAGGACGCGGTCGCGCGTGCGCTCGTCAGCGTCGGCTGCCGGCGGCACGGCCGCCAGGGCATCGCGCTTTCCACCGCGCAGCGCGCTAAGCGGCGCGCGGTGCCCGGCCAGAGGCAGGGAAGTGGGATTACTCATGGAATACACAACACAATCATGTCGTAATTTACTCCGCCCATCCAGTAAGGCTTGGCTGACCTGCTGCTCCGGGCGGTCACATCGGAGCCCGTACTACTTCACGTAGAATGCTGGGGTGCGATCCCCCAAATCCCCCGTACTGTCCATCAGCGGGCTCATTAAGGACGTCGGTCCGCTGCCCACCCTCGATGGCAGGATGCTGAGGGTGGTGAGCGACGTCTCACTCGTCGCCGGACGCGGCGAGGTAACGGCGCTGCTCGGAGCCAACGGCGCCGGCAAAACCACCACCATCGAGTGCGCGCAGGGCCTCCAGAAGCGCACCGGCGGCACAATTTCCCTGTTGGGCGAGGATCCCGGCAGCGCCGGAGCGGAACTGCGGTCCCGCGTAGGGGTCATGCTCCAGGACGGCGGCCTCCCGCCGTCGGCCCGTCCCATTCCCCTGCTCCGCCACATCGCCGGCATGTACCGCAATCCGAGGCCGCTCGACGAACTGGTGGAGCGGCTCGGCATCGATGCGTTCAGCCGGACCAGTGTCCGCCGGCTGTCCGGCGGACAGAAGCAGCGGCTGGCCCTCGCCGCCGCGCTCATCGGCAATCCCGAAGTGCTGTTCCTCGACGAACCGAGCGCCGGCCTTGACCCGCAGTCGCGCCAGCTTGTCTTCGGGCTGATTTCGGAGCTCCGGAACAGCGGGATGGGCATCATCCTGACCACCCACCTGATGGACGATGCCCAGCGCCTCGCCGACTACGTGTACATCATTGACGCCGGCAGGAATGTCGCCGAGGGCACCGTCGCCCAGCTCCTGCAGCACCACACCCCGGACATGGCCCGGAAGGACCACATCCGGACCCTGCATTTCGAGGCGCTGCCCGGGCTGGACTTCACGGGTGTCCTTCCCGCCGAGGTGGAGGTCAGGGAGACGCGGGCCGGCAGCTACTCGGCCACCGGCGTGCTCACCCCTGCGGACCTTGCCGCGCTGACGGCGTGGTGGGCGGCCCACGGCGTGATGCCAGGGTCCATGAGCATGGAGGCCCGCAGCCTCGAAGACGTATTCCTCGACATTTCCGGAAGGGAAGTCCGATGACGACAGTGACCGGCGGCGCTCCCGCTCCCCTGCTCCGCCGGATCCTGCTGCAGGGCCAGTACGAGGCGATGACAATGCTCCGGAACGGAGAGCAGCTGATCCTCGCGATCGTCCTGCCGCTGCTGGCCCTGATCGGCCTCACCGTGACGCCGCTGCTGGACGGGCTGGGCGACAGCCGGATCAACGTGGCCGTTCCCGGCATCCTCGCGCTGTGCGCCATGTCCACCGCCTTCACCGGCCAGGGCATCTCGACCGGATTCGACCGCCGCTACGGCGTGCTGCGCTTCCTCTCCACCACACCGCTGGGACGCACCGGCCTCATCGCCGGAAAGATCATCGCCGTCCTGGCCGTCCTGTTCCTGCAGGTGCTGATCGTCTCCGGCATAGCCCTAACGCTCGGCTGGCGGCCCGATCCGGCCGGCTGGCTGCCGGGCATGGGACTTTTGATACTTGGCGCGGCCGCGTTCACGGCCCTCGGCCTGCTGGTGGCCGGGACAGTCCGACCCGAGGCCACACTCGCCATCACCAACCTGCTGTGGATCCTCCTCGGGGCCCTCGGCGGCATCGTCATCCCCGCCCCGCGGCTGCCCGGACCGGCCCAGGATGCCGTGCATTTCCTGCCGTCCGGAGCCCTCGGCCAAGGACTGCGCGATGCGTTCCTGCACGGTGCCGTCGACGGCGCCTCTGTCCTTATCCTGCTGTTGTGGCTGGTTGTCGCCGGCGCGGCAGCCATCCGTTGGTTCAAGTGGAATTGAGAAATACCGTGAGCACGGCTTCGCGCCTCCCCCAGATCGTCGGCCGCCTGGCATCAAAGCTTCCCGTCACCGTTGATTCAACCGTCCGCCGCCTCGCGGTGCTGTCCCTCATCGGGCAGACGCTCCTGGTGGTGACCGGCGGCGCCGTCAGGCTGACCGCCTCCGGGCTGGGCTGCCCCACCTGGCCGCGCTGCACGAACGAATCCCTGGTCAACACCCCCGAAATGGGCATCCACGGCTTCATCGAGTTCGGCAACCGGCTGCTGACCTTCGCCCTCGCCGCCGTCGCGGCGATGATGCTGGTCTACCTGTGGAACCTGCGCAAGGAACGCAAGGACCTCTTCCTGCTTGCCCTGGGCCTGCTGGCCAGCATTCCCGCGCAGGCCATCATCGGCGGCGTGACGGTGCTGACGCGCCTCAACCCGTGGGTGGTCGGCCTCCACTTCCTGGTTTCCATGGCCCTGGTGGTCTTCGCCACGCTCCTGGTGAACCGCGCGTACGGCAGGACCGGACGTATCCTCACCCGCCCGCTGGCGTCCCTGCCGGGAGTCCTGCGGCCGGTGACGGCCGCCGTCGCTGTTTTCTCCGCCGTGGCGGTGATGCTGGGCGTGGTGGTGACCGGCGCGGGCCCGCACGCCGGCGACGCCAACGCACCCCGCAATAACCTCGACTGGGACCTCTTCTCCCACATCCACGCTGTTCCGGCCTACGTGATCACCGCAGGAACCCTCTTTGCCGCCTACCTGGTGTTCCGCCGCGGCATCTCCGGCCCGTTCCGAACGGCCGTGCTCCTGCTCCTCGGCGTCACCCTGCTTCAGGCCGTCATCGGCTTCACGCAGTACTACAACGGCATCCCGGCGCTCCTCGTGGGCGCCCACATGCTGGGCGCGGCACTCCTGATGAGCGCCGCAACCAATGTTTGGGACATCGCCCGCTACAGCCAGGCCAGGTAAGGCAGCCGCGCGGAGCAGTCCGCGCCAAACAGTCCGGCGCGACGCAGTCCGGCACAAAGCAGCTCAGCAGACGAAAGTACCCCGGTCCGCACTGACCGGGGTACTTTCTACTTGTATTGACGTAGTTGTACAGACGCCCTCCCGCGCCCTGCACACTTTCCGCGACTCACTCTCCACCTACGCAGGCACGCAGGCACGCAGGCAAAGGCAATGCTCCTCCACATGGTGTGAAGGAGCATTGCAGAAGCTGTTGCGAAAAGCGGGAGAACGTCCTGGAGGCCGGAACCGCGACGGGTGCGGTCAGCCCATGAGCGGCGAACCGACAAACGGGTCCACCGCCAGGGCGATGAAGAGGAGCGTCAGGTAGCTGATGGAGCCGTGGAAGACCTTCATGGCGCCCTTGTCCGAGAGGTCCCCGCCCTGCGCCCGGTTATACAGGGCGTGGGACTCGTACAGGAACCACGCACCGGCAAGAACAGCGGTCACGGTGTAGACCCAGCCGGCACCCCCTGCGGGAACCATGAGCAGCGAACACACCACCATGGCCCAGGCGTAGAGGACCACCTGCACGGAAACCACCTTGGCGCCGGCGATGGCGCCGAGCATGGGCACGTTGGCGTTCCGGTAGTCCTCGCCGTAGCGCATGGACAGCGGCCAGTAGTGCGGCGGCGTCCACAGGAAGATCACCATGAACAGCACGACTGCCGGCCACTCGACGGTATTGGTGACGGCGGCCCACGCGATGAGAACCGGGAAGCAGCCCGCCGCACCGCCCCAAACGATGTTCTGGGCAGTGCGCCGCTTCAGGATCATGGTGTAAATCACGACGTAAAAAACGATGGCGCCGAGCCCGAGCCACGCGGACAGCGGGTTCGCGCCGAACCACAGGATGGCGATGGCAGCCGCGCCCAGGAGCCACGCAAAAATGAGGGCCTCGCGCGGCGTGACCTCACCCGTGACCAGCGGGCGCTTTTCGGTACGGTGCATCAGCTTGTCGATGTCGCGGTCGATGTAGCAGTTGAAGGCTCCGGCGCTGCCAGCGGCGAACGCGCCGCCCACCAGCGTTGCAAGGATGAGCCCGAGGGACGGAAAACCGCGCTGGGCATAAATCATCGTGGGGAGCGTGCTGACCAGCAGAAGTTCGATGACCCGCGGTTTGGTGAGAGCAAGGTACGCCTTCGCCTTGCGGGCTAGTCCGGCTCTTGCGTGGACCCTGGCGGAGGTCAGCGGCGTATCTGTTGTGCTCACGTTGGCAGTCACTCTGTTCTGTCTGGCTGTGTTGTCTGACTGATCTGCCCGAATCCTGGGTCCGGAATGATCCCTCAACGGCGGTCGACGGGCTTGAAAGTGCTCTTCGCGTGCCCTGCCTGTCCGCCGGTGGCCTCCCGATATCATACCGCGGTCCCGCATGGGTCGTTGGCACCGCCCGACTTGGCCAAATCGCTGAAAATGATTCCTTCGAGCTTGCTTCGAGCACATTAACGCAGCCTCACCGGAGACACCCGCCAAGAGTGATTCACAAAAGAGAAATTGCGTCCAATTGGTGAGATTTTCGCCGCCCGAAGTGTGGAATAGAGCTAAGCTGTCTGCAGATCAGCGCACACTGGGAAACGGCTAGAAACCGCATTCCCATCCCGTCCAGCGACTGAATGAAGATCAACGTTTCAATGGTGAACGGCTGGTAGACAAAAACGCAGCGGGCACCGACCTGTGCCTTGCCGCGACCTGTCCGTACCGCTTGCCGTTAGCACAGAGAGGGGCCCGGTTTTCGTGCCACATTTGAAAGAGCAAGAACTGACATGGACCAGTTTGGACCAGCGCGCGGTTGACACGGTCCGTGTCCTTGCCGCGGACGCCGTCGAAAAGGTGGGCAATGGCCACCCCGGCACCGCAATGAGCCTGGCCCCGGCCGCATACCTTCTCTTCCAGAAGATGATGCGCCACGACCCCAAGAACCCGGACTGGATCGGCCGTGACCGGTTCATCCTCTCCCCCGGCCACACGTCCCTGACGCTGTACATCCAGCTGTTCCTCTCCGGCTATGGCCTGGAGCTGAAGGACCTGCAGGCGCTGCGCACCTGGGGTTCACTGACACCCGGCCACCCGGAATACAAGCACACCGCCGGCGTCGAGATCACCACCGGTCCGCTCGGCCAGGGCCTCGCGTCCGCTGTCGGCTTCGCATACTCCCAGCGCCGCCAGCGCGGCCTGTTCGACGCCGACGCTGCCGCCGGCACCAGCCCGTTCGACCACACCATCTGGGTCATCGCCTCCGACGGCGACCTCCAGGAAGGTGTCACCTCCGAGGCTTCCTCGCTGGCCGGCCACCAGGAACTGGGCAACCTCGTGGTGATCTACGACGAGAACCACATCTCGATTGAAGACGACACCGACATCGCCTTCACCGAGGACGTCCTCAAGCGCTACGAAGCCTACGGCTGGCACGTCCAGCGCGTGGACTGGACCAAGACCGGCGATTACAAGGAAGACGTCCAGGAGCTGCACGCCGCGCTCCAGGCGGCCAAGGCCGAGACGTCCAAGCCGTCCATCGTCTCGCTGCGCACCATCATCGGCTACCCCGCGCCGAAGAAGCAGAACACCGGCAAGATTCACGGCTCGGCCCTCGGCTCCGAAGAAGTGGCGGCACTGAAGCAGGTCCTCGGGTTCGACCCCGAGAAGACCTTCGAGGTCGACGAGGAAGTGCTGGCCCACGCCCGCGCCGTCGTGGACCGCGGCGCCCACGCACGCAAGGAATGGGAGGAGTCCTTCGCGGCCTGGCAGTCCGCCAACCCCGAAGCCGCCGCCCTTCTGGAACGAGTGGAAGCACGCAAGCTGCCGTCCGAACTCGACGCTGCGCTGCCCGTCTTCCCGGCCGGCAAGGACGTGTCCACCCGTGCGGCCTCGGGCAAGGTCCTGAACGCCATCGGCCCGGTCATGCCGGAACTCTGGGGCGGCTCCGCCGACCTCGCCGAGTCGAACAACACCACGATCGAAGGCTCGCCGTCGTTCGTTCCGGCGTCCAAGCAGACCGAGGCCTGGAAGGGCAACCCCTACGGCCGCGTCCTGCACTTCGGTATCCGCGAGCACGCGGCCGCCTCGATCGTCAACGGCATCGCCCTGCACGGCAAGACCCGCGCGTTCTCCGGTACGTTCCTGATCTTCAGCGACTACCAGCGCCCCGCCATCCGCCTCGGCGCACTCATGGGCGTGCCGTCGCTGTATGTCTGGACCCACGACTCCATCGGTCTGGGCGAAGACGGCCCCACCCACCAGCCGGTGGAACAGCTGGCCTCCCTGCGCGCCATTCCGGGCCTGGACGTCGTCCGTCCCGGTGACGCCAATGAGGTCTCGGCGGCATGGAAGTCCATGCTGGAGAACCACGACAACCCGGCCGGCATCGTGCTGACCCGCCAGAACATCCCCACCTACGCCCGCGGCGAAGGCGAAGCGGAAGGCGACACCTTCGGCTCCACCGCCGGCGTTGCCAAGGGCGGATACGTCCTGGCCGAGGCCTCCAAGGACGGTGCGACCGCGCCGGCACAGGTCATCCTCATCGGCACGGGCTCGGAAGTCCAGCTCGCCGTCGAGGCCCGCGAAGCGCTGCAGGCCGAGGGCATCGCCACCCGCGTGGTCTCCATGCCCTGCGTCGAGTGGTTCAACAAGCAGGACGCCGCGTACCGCGAGGCCGTCCTGCCCGCCGCAGTCAAGGCCCGCGTTTCAGTCGAAGCCGGCCTGGCCCTGGGCTGGAGGGAGTTCGTCGGCGACGCCGGACGCTCCATCAGCCTCGAGCACTTCGGCGCCTCAGCCGACTACAAGCGCCTGTTCCAGGAATTCGGCATCACCGCGGAGGCTGTCACCGCCGCCGCCAAGGATTCCCTCGCCGGAATCCAGTCCTGACAGCACCTACAGTTTCAAGGAGATATGAAATGACCACCACTCCCACGCAGCAGCTCTCCGACGCCGGCGTTTCCATCTGGCTCGATGACCTCTCCCGCGGCCGCCTGAAGACGGGCACGCTGCAGAAGCTCATCGAAGAGAAGAACGTTGTCGGTGTCACCACGAACCCCAGCATCTTCCACGCGGCCATCACCACCGGCCACGACTACGACGCCACCATCGCCAAGCAGGCAGCAGCCGGCGCCAGCATCGAGGAAACCATCTTCGAAATCACCACCACCGACGTCGCGGACGCCTGCGACCTCTTCGCCCCGGTCGCTGCGGCAACCAAGGGTGTTGACGGCCGCGTTTCCATCGAGGTCGACCCCCGCCTGGCCTGGGACACCGCCGGAACCATCGCCGAAGCCAAGCACCTGTACAAGAAGGTCGGCCGGGACAACGTGCACATCAAGATCCCTGCCACCCTCGAAGGCCTCGAGGCCATCACAGCCACCCTCGCCGAGGGCATCAGCGTCAACGTGACCCTGATCTTCTCGCTGGAACGCTACCGCGCCGTCATCAACGCCTTCCAGTCCGGCCTGGAGCAGGCCAAGGACAACGGCCACGACCTCTCCAAGATCCACTCCGTCGCCTCGTTCTTCGTCTCCCGCGTGGACTCCGAGATCGACAAGCGCCTCGACGCCATCGGCACCGACGAAGCCAAGGCCCTCAAGGGCAAGGCCGGCGTTGCCAACGCCCGCCTCGCCTACCAGGTCTACGAAGAGCAGTTCTCGACCGAGCGCTGGGCAGTCCTGGCCGGCGCAGGCGCCCTTCCGCAGCGTCCGCTCTGGGCCTCCACCGGCGTTAAGGACCCGGCCTACCCGGACACCCTCTACGTCACCGAACTCGTTGCACCCGGCGTCGTGAACACCATGCCGGAAAAGACCCTCGACGCCACGTTCGACCACGGCGTGGTCACCGGCGACACTGTCACCAACGGCTACGACGACGCGAACGCCACCCTCAACGCGCTGGACGCGCTGGGCGTGTCCTACAACGAGGTTGTGGCCCTGCTCGAATCCGAAGGCCTCGACAAGTTCGTTGCCAGCTGGAAGGAACTGCTGGCCGACGTTGAGGGCGCCCTTGCCACCGCACGGAAGGCTTCCTAATACACGATGAGCACACTCAGCTACGACGCCACCGGCGCCGCCCGGAAGGCTCTTGAGCAGCACCTGCCCGCCCTGGTGGAGGACCGGATCGCCACCCGTATCTTCGCGAAGGACCACACGCTGTGGGGTCCCGATGCAGAGGCCGAGTCCGCAGTCCGCCTGGGCTGGGTCGAGGCGGCCACCGTCGCGCGGCCCCTCGTCGCCGGCATACTGGAGCTCCGCGATGCCCTGAAGGCCGACGGCGTCACGCGCATCGTCCTTTGCGGCATGGGCGGCTCCTCGCTCGCTCCTGAAGTCATCGCCGGCACCGCTGGCGTCGAGCTGACCGTGCTGGACAGCACCGACCCCGAACAGGTCGGTGCTGCCCTCGCGGACCGTCTCGCCGAGACCGCGATCGTGGTTTCCTCGAAATCGGGTTCGACCCTTGAAACGGATTCGCAGCGGCGGGTCTTCGAGCACGCATTCAACGAAGCCGGCATCGACGCCAAGAGCCGGATCATCATCGTGACCGACCCCGGGTCGCCGCTGGACAAGGCGTCCCGCGAAGCCGGCTACCGTGCCGTCTTCAACGCGGATCCGAACGTGGGCGGACGCTATTCCGCCCTGACCGCCTTCGGGCTCGTGCCCTCGGGCCTGGCCGGCGTCGACATCGAATCCTTCTTGGACGAGGCCGAGGAAGCCGCCGAAATCCTGAACGAGGACGCGCCCGAGAACATCGGGCTGGCCCTGGGAACGGCACTCGGCGGCACCAACCCGCTGCGCGACAAGATCGTCATTGCCGAGGACGGCTCGGGAATCGTGGGCTTCGCCGACTGGGCCGAGCAGCTCATCGCCGAATCCACCGGAAAGCTCGGCACCGGCGTCCTCCCCGTGGTCGCCGGCCCGTCCGCACCGGAGGTTACCTCCGGCGCCGAAGACGTACTCGTAGTACGGCTCGTGAGCCCGGATGCCGACGTCGAACTCGGCGAAAACGAAGTCGCCATTGCCGGCGGACTCGCCACCCAGATGATGGTGTGGGAGTTTGCCACGGCGGTGGCCGGCCGACTCCTGGGCATCAACCCGTTTGACCAGCCCGACGTCGAAGCAGCCAAGGTCGCGGCCCGTGGCCTGCTGGATGCCCAGCCGGAACCCACACCGGCAGCCTTCGTTGACGGTGCCGTTGAAGTCCGCGGCGGCGACTGGCTCGGCGACTCGGCCACAGTGGCCGAGGCTGTTTCCGCGCTTCTCGGCCAGCTGGGCAGCAACGGGTACCTCAGCGTGCAGGCCTACTTTGACCGGCTGGCCTACGCACGACTCGAAGGCATCCGCGACGCACTCGCTGCGGTTAGCGGCCGTCCGGTCACCTTCGGCTGGGGACCGCGCTTCCTCCACTCCACCGGCCAGTTCCACAAGGGCGGACCCGCCATCGGCGCCTTCCTGCAGGTCACGGCCGCTTCCAGCCAGGACCTGGCCATTCCGGACCGGCCGTTCACGTTCGGCGAGCTGATCTCGGCGCAGGCCGCAGGCGACGCTCAGGTGCTCAGCGAACATGGCCGCCCGGTCCTGCGCCTGCACCTCACCGACCGTGCGGCCGGCGTGGCCCAGCTCCAGGAGATTGTTTCCGCGCTTGCCGGCCAGGCAACATCCGCCACTGAAAGCTAAGGCACCGAACCAACCATGCCAGATACCCTGAACGGCAGAAGGTCAGCAGGCAGGAACGGGAACCCGCTGCGGGATCCGCGGGACCGCCGTCTGAACCGGATTGCCGGACCGTCGTCGCTCGTGCTCTTCGGAGTCACGGGCGACCTCGCCCGCAAAAAGTTGATGCCCGCCGTCTACGACCTCGCAAACCGTGGACTGCTGCCGCCCAGCTTTGCCCTGGTGGGCTTTGCCCGGCGCCAGTGGGACAACGAGGACTTCGCCGCAGAGGTGAAGGACGCCGTCAAGACGTACTCCCGGACACCTTTCGACGAGGCCGTCTGGAACCAGCTCTCCGAAGGCATCCGCTTCGTGCAGGGCGAGTTCGACGACGACTCCGCATTTGAGCGGCTCGGCGAGACCATCAAGGAACTCGACGAGCAGCGCGGCACGCGCGGCAACCACGCGTTCTACCTGTCCATCCCGCCGAAGGCCTTCGAACAGGTCTGCCGGCAGCTCTCGAAGCACGGGCTGGCCCAGGCTGAGGGCGACAACTGGCGCCGCGTGGTCATCGAGAAGCCGTTCGGGCACGACCTTGAGTCGGCCCGGCAGCTGAACGACATCGTGGAGTCCGTCTTTCCGCCCGACGCCGTGTTCCGGATCGACCACTACCTGGGCAAGGAGACGGTGCAGAACATCCTGGCGCTGCGCTTCGCGAACCAGCTGTTCGAGCCGCTGTGGAACGCCAACTACGTGGACCACGTGCAGATCACCATGGCCGAGGACATCGGCACCGGCGGCCGCGCCGGGTATTACGACGGCGTGGGTGCCGCCCGCGACGTCATCCAGAACCACCTGCTCCAGCTGCTCGCGCTGACGGCCATGGAGGAGCCCATCTCCTTCAACGCCGATGACCTGCGCGCGGAGAAGGAAAAGGTGCTGGCCGCCGTCAGGCTTCCGGAGGACCTGTCCACCCATTCCGCCCGCGGGCAGTTCGCCGGCGGCTGGCAGGGCGGCGAGCAGGTACAGGGCTACCTCGAGGAGGAAGGCATTCCCGCCGACTCCACCACCGAGACCTATGCCGCCATCCGGGTGGACATCAACACCCGGCGCTGGCACGGCGTGCCGTTCTACCTCCGCGCGGGCAAGCGCCTGGGCCGGCGCGTCACGGAAATCGCCGTGGTGTTCAAGCGCGCCCCCAACCTCCTGTTCCGCGACCACGGCGAGGACGACTTCGGCCAGAACGCCGTCGTCATCCGCGTCCAGCCGGACGAGGGCGCCACGATCCGCTTCGGTTCCAAGGTCCCCGGCACGCAGATGGAAGTCCGTGACGTGACGATGGACTTCGGCTACGGCCACTCCTTCACGGAATCCAGCCCCGAAGCCTACGAACGGCTCATCCTGGACGTGCTGCTGGGCGAGCCGCCGCTCTTCCCGCGGCATGAGGAAGTGGAGCTCTCCTGGAAGATCCTGGATCCGTTCGAGGACTACTGGGAAGGCTTGGGCGAGCAGCCCGAACCGTACGCACCCGGCAGCTGGGGCCCGGCCTCCGCTGACGAGCTCCTTGCCCGCGACGGACGAACCTGGAGAAGGCCATGATTGTAGATCTTCCTGACACCACCACCTCCAAGGTCTCCAAGAAGATCATGTCCCTGCGGGAGCAGGGAGGTGTGATCGCCTTGGGCCGCGTGCTCACCCTCGTGGTGGTCACCAAGTCGGGCCTTGAGGAAGAGGCCATTGAGGCCGCCAACGAGGCCAGCCGGGAGCACCCCTGCCGGATCATCGTGCTCGCGGACGCCGGTTCGTCCGCGCCCAACCGGCTCGATGCCCAGATCCGCGTTGGCGGCGACGCCGGTGCCTCCGAGGTCATAGTGCTGCGCGGGTTCGGTGAACTCGCCGAGGAGAGCGAATCCCTGGTGGCCGCGCTCCTCCTGCCCGACGCGCCAATCGTGGCCTGGTGGCCGCACGGCGCGCCGAAAAACGCGAGCGAAACCTCGATCGGCCGGATCGCGCACCGTCGCATCACCGACTCCGCGAATGAAGCCGAGCCGCAGGTTGCACTCGAGAACATCCGCAACACCTATAAGGCAGGCGACACCGACCTCGCCTGGACGCGCCTCACCAACTGGCGCATCCAGCTGGCGGCCGTCCTGGACCAGGTGGACGCGTCTCCGGTCACGGCCGTGGCGGTGGAGGGCGCCTCCGACTCCCCCAGCACCATCCTGCTGGCGGCGTGGCTGACACTCTCCCTCGACGCTCCGGTGACCATCGTTGCTGATCCCGCGGGAACCGGCATCCGGCGCGTCCGGCTCAGCAGGGCCAGCGGCGACGTCCAGCTGTTCCGCCCCGGACTGTCCGTTGCCGAACTGACCCAGCCGGGCCAGCCCGCGCAGCGGATTTCCCTGCCCCGCCGCAGCCTGCGGGACTGCCTGGCGGAGGAATTGCGGCGCCTGGATCCCGACGAAGTCTTCGGCGAAGTGATTACTATTGGACTGCCACGTACCAATCTAAGGAGTGTCCGACCCAGTGAGCGCTGACCCCAGAGTAAGCATCCATCCAGACTCTTCCGTACTCATGGCCGCCATCGCGGCCCGCCTGATCACCAAGCTTGTGGATGTCCAGGACCGATTCGGTGAAGCAACGGTGGTGCTGACCGGGGGCACGGTGGGCATCGGCACGCTCAAGGCCGTGGCAGATTCCCCTGCTGCGCCGGCTGTGGACTGGGCAAAGGTCAACTTCTGGTGGGGCGACGAGCGTTTCGTCGGGTCCAAGGACCCAGACCGCAACGCGCTCCAGGCGCAGGACGCGCTGCTGAAGCACATCGATGTCGATCCGGACCGTATCCACGAGCCGGGTTCGACCGACGACTTCGAATCCCCTGAGCAGGCCGCCGAGGACTATGCGCGCAGGCTCGGCGAGGCTGCAGCTGCCGAGCACGCCGCGGACACCTCTGATGACAGGCCGGAGGAGCCGGGGAACCTTCCGCGCTTCGACGTCGTCCTGCTGGGCGTGGGGCCGGACGCCCACGTCGCGTCGCTCTTTCCGGAGCAGGCGGGCATCCGCGAGAAGGAGCGAACGGTCGTGGGAGTGCGTAACTCCCCTAAGCCGCCGCCTGAGCGGATCTCACTGACGCTTCCGGCGATCAACACCGCCGCCGAAGTGTGGATGGTGGTGGCCGGCGAGGACAAGGCCGGGGCTGTGGGCCTGGCGCTGGCCGGCGCTAACCCTGTCCAGGTTCCTGCCGCCGGGCCCGCGGGCCGCTCGCGAACGCTCTGGCTGATCGACGAGAACGCCGCGGCGCGCGTGCCCCAGCAGCTAGTCCGGAAGGCTCCTGCCGGCTCGTAGCCTTCGCAGCGCTCCGGCCAGAACGTCTTCGGCGTCCTGGCTGGAGCGTCTTTCTTTAACGTATTCGAGATGGGTTTTGAAGCCGTCTTCTGCCGTCTCCTGCGCCGGCGCGGCGCCCGGATGCCGAGTGGCGGGCCTGCCGCACCGCCGGCAGTCCCAGAGGGCGGGAATCTCCTCGTCGGGCAGCTTAATGAAAACAGGCCGCGTCTCATGTCCCATGGCGCACCAATAGGAGACGTGAATACGCGGCAAGGGCTCCCCCAGAGGATCGTCACCCTGGTTCTTTAATCCGGTTCCTTGGGTAACACCCACACGGGTACCCCGGAATCCTGACGTGGAATGCACCATGGGAACTCCTCGCTGCTAATGGCGACGCTGCCGTTAGGCTCGATAGCCCCAGTTTAGTGCGGAGTTGCCCATGGTGGCAGAAAAAGGCCCGGGCAAGTCCGGAATACATCCGGACCCGCCCGGGCCTTCGCTGCTAAGAGTCAGCTACTTAGGAGTCAGCCACACCCGTGAACCGCATCAGCAGCCCAAGCGCGATGATCACAGCGCCCCAGGTGATGCCAAGGATGATGGTGAACCTGTTCAGGTTGCGCTCGGCGACACCCGAAGAGCTCAGGCCCGAGCTCATTCCGCCGCCGAACATGTCTGACAGACCGCCGCCACGTCCCTTGTGGAGCAGGATGAGCAGCGTCAGCAGCAGGCTGGTGATGCCCAGGAGGATCTGCAGAATGACATGAAGAACGTCCACGACGGCCTTTCGAAGGGTAGGAAATACGGGAGTCTTGCCAGTGTCCGGACTAGCCCGTCACAAGGTGACTCTCGAACCTGACAATATTAGCAAACTCGGCCGGGTCGAGGCTGGCGCCGCCCACGAGCACGCCGTCGACGTCGCGTTCCTGGAGGATGGCTGCGGCGTTGCTGGCCTTGACGGATCCGCCGTACAGCAGGCGCGCCCTGGCGGCGACGTCCGTGCCGAAGAGCTCCGTGAGCTCGGCGCGGATGGCGGCGCACATTTCCTGGGCGTCCTCCGGACCGGCAACTTCACCGGTTCCGATGGCCCACACGGGCTCGTAGGCGACCACGAGTTCAGCAGCCTGTTCTGCGCTGAGGCCTTCCACGTCGGCGCGGAGCTGGTTCAGGGTGTGCTGGACGTGGGTGCCGGCCTGCCGGATTTCCAGGCCCTCGCCGACGCACAGCACGGGGGTGATGCCGTGGCGGTAGGCGGCCTTGACCTTGGCGTTGAGGACGTCGTCGGACTCGTTGTGGATGGTGCGCCGTTCGCTGTGCCCCACCAGCACGTACTTGCACCCGAGCTTGTTCAGGAACTGCCCCGAAATGTCGCCGGTGTACGCGCCGGAGTCGAACTCGGACAGGTCCTGCCCGCCATACGAGATGTCGAGTTCGTCGCCCTGGACCAGGGTCTGGACGCCGCGGAGGTCGGTGAAGGGCGGGAAGACCACGGCTTCCACGCGGCTGTAGTCGTGCTTGGCGTCGGACAGGGTCCAGGCCAGCTTCTGCAGGAGGGTGATGCCCTGGACGTGGTCCATGTTCATCTTCCAGTTGCCCGCAATGAGAGGGGTGCGGTCAAAGGTGCCGTTAGTTGACGTTGTCACGTGTTCTCCAAAAAGTGCAGGTCAAATGTGCTTGTCATGTGAAACAGCCGGCAGGCGCCTTCCGTCGTGCGGAAGAAGGCGCCGTGCCGGCTGGTGTGTGCTTCTAGCGGTCCAGGACGGTGAGGCCCGGGAGGTCCTTGCCTTCGAGGTATTCCAGGCTGGCGCCGCCGCCGGTGGAAATGTGCCCGAACTGGTCATCGGAGAAGCCGAGGGTGCGGACGGCCGCGGCCGAGTCTCCGCCGCCCACCACGGTGAATGCGTCCGTCTCCGTCAGGCCCTGGGCCACGGCACGGGTGCCGGCCGAGAAGGCCTCGAATTCGAACACGCCCATGGGCCCGTTCCAGAACACCGTCTTGGCGCCTTTGATCCGCTCGGCGAATGCCTGCGCGGACTCCGGGCCGATGTCCAGGCCGATGCCCTGCGCACCGAACCGGCTGCTTTCGATGGCCTCTGCACGAACGGTCTCGTGGTCCGCGTCGGCGGCGAATCTCGCTGCCACCACAACGTCGGTGGGCACCACGAATTCCGTGCCTGCGTCAGCAGCACGCTTCAGGTAGTCCTGAACCACGGGGATCTGGTCCTCTTCCAGCAGGCTGCCGGCCACTTTGTGGCCCTCGGCTGCGAGAAAGGTGAACAGCATGCCGCCGCCCACGAGGATGGTGTCCGCCTTGCCGATCAGGTTGTTGATGACAGCGAGCTTGTCGGAAACCTTTGAGCCGCCGAGCACCACGACGTACGGGCGCTGGGTGTCTGCCGTCAGCTTGCGCAGCACCTCCACCTCCGTGTGGACGAGGTCGCCCTGGTACGACGGAAGCCGGGTGGCGACGTCGTACACGCTGGCGTGCTTGCGGTGCACGGCACCGAAAGCGTCATCTACGTAGGCGCCGTTTTCCCCGGTCAGGGCCACCAGTTCATCGGCAAAGGCGCCGCGCTCTGCGTCGTCCTTGCTGGTCTCGCGGGCGTCGAAGCGTACGTTTTCGAGCACCAGCACTTGGCCGTCCTGCAACGACGTGGAGAGCTCCTTGGCTGACGGTCCGACAGTGTCCTGTGCGAGGGACACCGGGAAGGAGGCCAGCTCGGCCAGGCGCGTGACGGCCGGCTGGAGCGAATACTTGTCTTCCGGGGCGCCCTTGGGGCGGCCCAGGTGGGCTGTTACCAGCACGCGGGCACCGGCGTCCGTGAGCTTTCCCAGGACCGGCAGTGAGGCCTTGATGCGGCCGTCGTCAGTCACTGTAGAGCCGTCGAGCGGCACATTCAGGTCACTTCTGACCAGAATGTACCGCCCGCGGACACCTTCAGCGATCAGTTCGTTGAGGGTGTGAAATGTCATGAAGCTAACCCTAGCCCAGCTTTGCTGCGACGAGCTCCGTGAGGTCCACCAGTCGGTTGGAGTAGCCCCATTCGTTGTCATACCAGGAAACAACCTTGACCTGGTTGCCGATGACCTTGGTCAAACCGGAGTCAAAGATTGACGAAGCGGGGTCGCCGACGATGTCCGAGGAGACGATGGGCGCGTCGGTGTAGGTCAGGATGCCCTGGAGCTCGTCCGAATCGGCAGCCTTCTTCAGCGCGGCGTTGACTTCCTCGACCGTGGTCTCGCGGGAAACCGTGACGGTGAGGTCCGTAGCGGAGCCGGTGGGGACCGGGACGCGGATGGCGTAGCCGTCGAGCTTGCCCTTGAGTTCCGGGAGCACCAGGCCGATTGCCTTGGCAGCACCGGTGGAGGTGGGAACCATGTTGATTGCGGCGGCGCGGGCACGGCGGAGGTCGTTGTGCGGGCCGTCCTGCAGGTTCTGGTCGGCCGTGTAGGCGTGGATGGTGGTCATGAGGCCGCGCTCGATGCCGAACTCGTCGTTGATGACCTTGGCCAGGGGGCCGAGGCAGTTGGTTGTGCAGGACGCGTTGGAGATGATGTGGTGAGCTGCGGGGTCGTACAGTTCGTGGTTCACACCCATCACGATGGTGATGTCCTCGTCGGAGGCCGGGGCGGAGATCAGAACCTTCTTGGCGCCAGCTTCGATGTGCTTCTTGGCAGCAGCGGCCTTGGTGAAGAAGCCGGTGGACTCGATGACGATGTCCACGCCGAGCTCGCCCCAGGGCAGGTTGGCCGGATCGCGCTCGGCAAGGACCTTGATGGCGTTGCCGTTGACGACCAGGTTGCCTTCTTTGACCTCAACGGTTTCCTTCAGGCGGCCGCCGACGGAGTCGTACTTCAGCAGGTGGGCCAGTGCCTCGGGGCTGGTGAGGTCGTTGACGGCAACGATTTCAAGGTCCGCACCCTGTGCAAGCGCTGCGCGGAAGTAGTTACGGCCGATGCGGCCAAAGCCGTTAATACCAATACGGGTGGTCACTTTTTCAGTCTCCTTGGTGCTTGTGAAGCACAACTAGTTGAGCGGGCGTTCAAGCCAACTAACAGATCCCGCACGCCATTGGGCAGAGATGATTACCAGATCGGAGGGCGACCAGCCACATTGCTGAAGGCTAACCGCCTTCCGTGATCCATCTTACGTTTAAGAAGGTCCGCCCCCGCAAGTGCGGGGGCGGACCGTCCACAATTCGGCCCTAAAGAAGCCGAATGTGAAGATTGTTACTGGCGCATGTACGCCGCATCACACTGCTAGAGCGTGATGAGGCCGGTGGCGTTCGCGCGGGCTCCGGCAAAGCGCTGGGCGACGTCGGCCCAGTTGACGATGTTCCAGAACGCTTTGACGTAGTCAGCCTTGACGTTGACGTAGTCGAGGTAGAAGGCGTGCTCCCACATGTCGAGCATCAGCAGCGGGGTGGTGCCCAGCGCGACGTTGCCCTGCTGGTCATAGAGCTGTTCGATGACCAGGTTTCCGCCGATGGGTTCGTAGGCGAGGAAGCCCCAGCCGGAACCCTGCAGGCCGAGGGCGGCCGCGGAGAACTGGGCACGGAAGGCGTCGAAGGAGCCGAAGGCGTCGTCGATGGCGGCAGCCAGCTCGCCTTCCGGCTTGTCGCCGCCGTCCGGGGAAAGGTTGTTCCAGAACACGGAGTGGTTGATGTGGCCGCCGGTGTGGAAGGCCAGGTCCTTG
This sequence comes from Burkholderia sp. RS01, assembly GCF_039748055.1. Classification (NCBI taxonomy): domain Bacteria; kingdom Pseudomonadati; phylum Pseudomonadota; class Betaproteobacteria; order Burkholderiales; family Burkholderiaceae; genus Burkholderia; species Burkholderia sp. RS01. Next base: position 80,778 of record NZ_JBDLAK010000005.1, on the reverse strand, counting down.
GAAAGCCGGTTGATGTTGGCGAAGTCGCCCTTGTCGCGGGCCTCGGCGAGCTGGGACAGCGCGTTGTTGGCGCCAGCCACATAGGCAGCGTGGTGCTTGCTGTGGTGCAGCTCCATGATCCTCGCTGAGATGTGGGGCTCCAGCGCTGCGTAGTCGTAGCTGAGTTCGGGCAGAACGTACTCGGTCACAAAATCCTCCAATGTCGTGGACAGTTTGTCCGGTTCGGTAACTCTCGGATTGTGCATCCGGATGACGGGTCACCCGGAAGTCTGCGGTGGCGGGTCCCTTGCGGGCCACCCTCCACGACCCGTAACTCCCGGGCCGTCCAAGGTATTTCCGCCACCTGGTCTTGATTCTAGGGGCGCACTTACTCGTCCAGCATTTCCGGCGTCACATTGGCGTCCGTGCCGGGAATGCCGAGGTCAGTGGCGCGTTTGTCCGCCATGGCCAGCAGGCGCCGGATGCGGCCGGCGATGGCGTCCTTGGTCATGGGCGGATCGGCGAGCCGGCCGAGCTCGTCGAGGCTTGCCTGCTTGTGGGCCACCCTGAGCTCGCCGGCGTACTTCAGGTGCTCCGGGACGTCGTCGCCGAGGATTTCCAGAGCGCGGTCGACCCGGGCTCCTGCCGCCACGGCCGCCTGCGCGGAACGGCGCAGGTTGGCGTCGTCGAAGTTCGCGAGCCGGTTGGCGGTGGCACGGACTTCCTTCCGCATGCGGCGTTCCTCCCAGACCATGAGGGCGTCGTGGGCGCCCATCCTGGTGAGCAGCGCAGCGATGGTGTCGCCGTCGCGGATCACCACGCGGTCCACTCCCCTGACCTCGCGGGCCTTGGCCTGAATACCGAGCCGCCTCGCCGCGCCGACGAGGGCCAGCGCAGATTCCGGTCCGGGGCACGTGACCTCCATGGACGAGGACCTGCCGGGTTCGGTCAGTGACCCGTGCGCCAGGAAGGCGCCGCGCCACACGGCCTCGGCGTCGGCGGCAGAACCGTTGACCACCACTGAGGGCAGGCCGCGCACCGGGCGGCCGCGGGCGTCGAGGAGGCCGGTCTGCCGCGCCAATGCCTCGCCGTCCCGGACCACGCGCACCACATAGCGGTTCCCGCGGCGAAGCCCGCTGCCGGACACGACGATGATTTCGCTCTGGTGTCCGTAGACTTCGGCGATCGCAGCCCGGAGCCTCCGCGCCGTGGAGGCCAGGTCCACTTCGGCCTCGATGACAATCCGCCCCGAAATGATGTGCAGCCCGCCGGCGAAGCGGAGCATGGCCGACACTTCAGCCTTCCGGACCGATGACTTCTTTATGTCCAGGCGGGACAGTTCTTCCTTGACTGATGCTGTCAGTGCCATGGCACCTTCCTAACTGTTCCCAAAAATATCCTGGTAAGCCGTAGCCAGCCGCAGGGGGTCGTGGACCGGACGCCGACCCGAAGCCCCTACTTTACCCAAGACAACCTCGGCTCCGATCATCCCGGCAGCCTTCTCAAATTCGCGCAGATCCGAAACCGAGGCGGGATCCGCCAGCACGACGTCCGCGCTGAATTCCGGCGCGTAATCCCGCAGCACGTGCAGGTGGTCGGCTGCGGACATCCCCGACGTTTCCTTGGTGTCCATGGCGAGGTTCATGGTGAGGCACCGCTTGGCCGGAGTGTCACACAGGGCCTGCCTCATTTCAGGCAGCAACAGGTGCGGGAGCACTGACGTGTACCAGGAGCCCGGACCCAGCACCACCCAGTCGGCGAGTTCAATGGCGGTCAGCGCTTCCACGCATGCCGGCGCATGGTCCGGAAGCAGGCGGACGCTCTCGAGCGAGCCGGCCACCGCGCACCGCGCCTGGCCCCTGATGGTGGTGAGCGTGCTGCTGCCGTCGGGGGCAGCGACGCGCACGTCGCCCTCGATCGTCAGCGGCACCGTGGACATGGGCAGGACCTGGCCGCGGGCTCCCAGCAGGGCCCCGGCCCACTTCAGCCCGGCCACCGCATCACCGAGGAGCTCCCAGAGCGTGACAATGAGCAGGTTTCCCATGGCGTGGTCGTCCAGCGAGCCGCTGCCGCGCGGCGACTGGAACCGGTGCTGCATGACGTCGCGCCAGGTGCGGCCCCAGTCGGTGTCGTCGCACAGCGCGGAGAGCGCCATACGCAGATCGCCCGGGGGAAGGACACCGTACTCCTGGCGGAGGCGGCCGGAGGATCCGCCGTCGTCCGCAACTGTGACAATCGCCGTCAGTTCGGAGGTCAGCAGCCGAAGTGCCGACAGCGACGCCGAGAGGCCGTGGCCTCCGCCGAGGGCCACCACGGAGGGGCCCTTGGCCTGTTGGGAGCCGGCCAGGCCGGCCGGTGGAACCAGCGGCAGCGGGCCGGTGAGCATGCCCATTACTCGCGGCCCAGATCCCGGTGCGTCGTGGTCACCGTAACGCGCGGATATTGCGCTAGCTTCTTGGACAGCTCGACGGCGACAGCCACCGAGCGGTGCTTTCCGCCGGTGCAGCCCACGGCGATGGTGGCGTAGTGCTTGTTCTCCCGCCGGTACCCGTCCAGGACCGGCTCCAGGGCAAGAACGTAGCGCTCGACGAAACTTGGCACGCCCTCGGCCTTGAGGACGTAGTCGCTCACGTCCTGGTCCAGGCCGGTGTGCGGCCGCAGCTTGGGCACCCAGTGCGGGTTGGGAATGAACCGGACGTCCGCGACGTAGTTCGCGTCCACGGGCAGGCCGTATTTGAAGCCGAAGCTCATGACGTTGAGCCGGAGGGCCACCGGACCCGTTTCCGAGAAGAGTTCCGTGACCGCGGTGGCGAGCCCGTGCACGTTGAGCGATGTTGTGTCCAGCACGAGGTCGGCTGAATCCCGCAGTTCCGTCAGGAGTTCGCGCTCCGCGGCTATGCCGTCCAGGATCCGGCCGCCGCCCTGAAGCGGGTGCGGGCGCCTCCCCTGTTCAAAGCGGCGGACCAGGACGTCGTCGCTCGCGTCGAGGAACAGCACCCGGAACGTGACGCCGCTCGCGGCGAGGGCGCCGAGGGCGGCGCGGATGTCCGCGAACAACGCCTTGCTCCGCACGTCCATGACGACGGCGAGCCTGGGAATGGACTGCGGGGCGTGGGACACCAGCTCTGCGAGGGTGCCCAGCATCTGCGGCGGCAGGTTTTCCACGACGTACCAGCCGTGGTCCTCGAGGGCATCCGATGCGGTGCTGCGGCCGGCACCGGACATTCCCGTCACCACGAGCAGTTCCGCTTCGACGGGCTTGACGGGCGTCAGGCCGTCCTCGTCCGCGCCGGATCCCGCCGTCGACTCTGCCATTAAATCCAGCCCCATTCCTGCCGTTGCTTCTTGTGTGCCGTTGCCCGTGTGCTGCGCACACTTCAGGACACGTCGGATTCCGTACTTACCCTAGCTAACATTCAGGACGCTAGCTAAGTTTCGAGGACTTCTCCGGTGGTCATGTTGATGGCCGGCATCGCATCGTTCGCCTCGCCGCCGGCTCCGCCCGCAGTGAAATGGGAAACGATGGCCGCTGCCAGCGCCGGGCCCACACCCTTGGCCGTCATGAGTTCCTCGGCGGTGGCCGCCTTGATTTTCCGGACCGAGCCGAACTGGGCCAGGAGCGCCTTGCGCTTGGACTCGCCGAGCCCGGGCACGCTGTCCAGGGCGGAGACCGTCATGGCCTTGCCGCGCTTCTGCCGGTGAAACGAGATGGCGAAGCGGTGGGCCTCGTCGCGGATGCGCTGCAGCATGTACAGGCCCTGGGAGGAGCGGGGCAGGATGACCGGGAAGTCGCTGTCCGGCAGCCACACCTCTTCCAGCCGTTTGGCCAGGCCAACGACGTAGACGTCGTCGACCCCCAGTTCGGCCAGGGCGCGGGCGGCGGCATTGACCTGCGGCTTGCCGCCGTCCACCACCACGAGGTTGGGCGGGTAGGCGAATTTTGACCGCGGAGCGGCGGTGGTGGTGTCCGCGATACTGGCGTCCGCAGGACCGCTTCCGGGACCGGCCGCCTCTGCCCCGGGGACCGGCTCCGGGGATTCCAGCTGGGAGGCTTCCACCTGCGCGGTCTTGTCCATCAGATAGTGCCGGAAGCGCCGGGTCAGGACGTCGTGCATGGCGGCGGTGTCATCGGTTGCCGCCGCTCCGGTAATGGAGAACTTCCGGTAGTCGGATTTCTTGGGCAGCCCGTCTTCCACCACCACCATCGACGCCACCACGTTGGTCCCCTGGACATGGGAGACGTCGTAGCATTCGATGCGCAGCAGCGGGACCGGCAGCTCCAGTGCTTCCTGGAGTTCCTGCAGCGCCTGGGACCTCACCGTGAGGTCGCCCGCGCGCCGTGTCTTGTGGAGCCGGAGCGCGTGTTCGGCGTTCTCCCGGACGGTGGACATCAGGGCGGCTTTGTCGCCGCGCTGCGGAACCCGGATGTCGACTTTTGCCCCGCGGAGACCGCCCAGCCACACGGCCAGGTCGTGGGCGTTGCTGGGCTCGACCGGCACCAGCACCTCCCGGGGAAGCCGCCCCTGGGTCTCGGCGTCTTCGCCGTAGACCTGCTGGAGCAGGTGCTCGACCAGGTCCGGTGTGGTGGCGTCCTCCACTTTTTCGACCACCCACCCGCGTTGGCCTTTGACACGGCCGCCACGGACATGGAAAACCTGGACCGCCGCTTCGAGTTCGTCCTCGTGCAGCGCGAAGACGTCGGCGTCCGTGTCCTCGGCCAGCACCACGGCGTTCCTCTCGAAGACCTTGCGGAGGGCCGCGATGTCGTCGCGGACCCTGGCGGCCCGTTCGTAGTCCAGTTCCGCCACGGCCGCCGCCATGTCCTTTTCCAGTCGGCTGATGAACCGCTTGGCCTCGCCGCCCATGAAGGCGCAGAAGTCCTCGGCCAGGGCCCGGTGTTCCTCGGGGGTGACGCGCCCGACGCACGGGGCCGAGCACTTGTCGATGTAGCCCAGCAGGCATGGCCGGCCGCTGGCCTGGGCACGCTTCAGCACGCCGGCACTGCAGCTGCGCACGGGAAATACCCGGAGCAGGGTGTCCATGGTTTCCCGGATGGCGCCGGCCGTGTAGGGGCCGAAGTAGCGGGTGCCTTTCTTCCGCTCGCCCCGCATGACCTGCACCCGCGGGAGCTTCTCCCCCATGGTGACGGCCAGGTACGGATACGTCTTGTCATCCCGGAAGACCACGTTGAACCGCGGTTTGAATTCCTTGATCCAGGTGTATTCCAGCTGCAGGGATTCCAGCTCGCTGCCCACCACCGTCCACTCGACGCTGCTGGCCGCGTGCACCATTGCGTGCGTTTTGGGCAGCAGGCCGGCGGGGTTCGCGAAGTACGTGTTCAGGCGCGAGCGGAGGTTCTTGGCCTTGCCGACGTAGATGACCCGCCCGTGGGGATCCCTGAACCTGTAGACGCCCGGATTGGTCGGAATTTCACCCGTCTGGGGCCGGTAACTCGTTGGATCTGCCACGGTTCCAGTCTACTGAGCCGGCGGCCGGCAAAATGCCATGCCCGGGGCGCCGGCCATGGTTCTACTCGACGGTTTTGCTCTGGTTGTAGCTGGTGGAGCGTTCCTGCCCGCTGAGTTCGGCGATGGCGTCCATGATGCGGTCGGTCACCTGGCGGCGCGCCGGCAGCGAGTGGTCCGGCCCGGTCTTGTCGAAGTAGAGCGCCTCGCCGACTTTCATGGTGAAGTGCTGCGGCTTGACCGCGTTGCGGCCCGCGGGCTGCAGCTTCTCGGTGCCGATCAGCCCCACCGGGATCACCGGCGCGCCGGTGGTCAGGGCCAGCCAGCCGACGCCGGTCCGGCCCCGGTAGAGGATGCCGTCGCGGGATCGGGTGCCCTCGGGGTAGATTCCGATTCCCCTTCCGTTCTCCAGGATGTCCAGGAGGGTCTTCAGCGCCTGCACGCTGGCTGCCTGCTCGCCGCGTTCCACCGGAATCGATCCCACCGCTTCGAAGAAGGACTTCATGACGCGTCCCTTGACGCCCTTGGTGGTGAAGTATTCCGCTTTGGCGAAGAAGGCGACAGGGCGGGGCATGAGGGCCTGCACGATCACGCTGTCAAGAAACGAGAGGTGGTTGGGGGCCACGATGAACGGGCCCTCCTTGGGGACGTTCTCGAGTCCGATGACCGTGGGCCGGCACGTTCCCGAGATGAGCCCGCGCGTGGTCCAGCGGATTCCGTCAAACAGCTCCATCGTTGCGCACCTCGCTCAGTGCTGCAGCCCGGACTGCTTCCAGCTCCTCGATTTTGCTGCGCAGGGTCAGGGTGTCATGGACCACCGCGACGGCGCCCGCTTCTTCCAGCTCGCCGTCGGGCGCGAAGCCCCAGCTGACGCCGATGCAGTCGATACCGTTGGCGAAGGCCCCCGCCACGTCCTGGGCCCTGTCCCCCACCATGATGGCGTGCTGGGTGCGGAGATCCGCCAGTGCGGCCGCGATGATCTCTGTCTTCCCGACGGGACCTGCGGCAGCTGCGGTCTCGTCCGCCGCGGAGCCCCTGATGAAGAGGAACCGGTCGGCAATCCTGTGGTGTTCAAGGACGAGGTTTGCCAGGTTTTCCGGCTTCTGCGTGGCCACCGCGACAGGACGGCCAGCGGCGACGTAGCCGTCGAGGAGCTCAACAATGCCAGGATACAGGCGGCTCTGCGCTATGCCGCTTTCAAGGTAGTGCCGCCGGTAGATCCGGACCGCGTCCGCCAACCGGGCCGCCGGAACCCCCGCGATGTTCAGCAGCGAGTCGCTCAGCTTGGGCCCGATCATCGCGTTCAGGACGTCCAGGCCCGGGACGGGCAGTCCCAGTTCCGTGAGGGCCGACGCAATTCCGTCTGTTATCCCGCCGGCCGGATCGACAAGAGTGCCGTCCAGGTCGAAGATCACGGGCACTATTGTTGAAGTCACCGGCTTAGTTTCTCACGACAGCACCCCTGCACAAACTCACATGCCGTCCGCGGAATACTTCAGCGCGGCCGATGGGCCCCGCCCGCCGCGCCGTGCTGCAGACCGGACCCCCGCGGCTCCTACGCCAGAATTTCGGCCAGGAACGCGGCCGTGTGGCTCTCCTTTGACTTGGCAAGCTGCTCCGGCGTGCCGGACGCTACGATCCGCCCGCCGCCGGAACCGCCGTCGGGACCGAGGTCCACGATCCAGTCCGCGCTCTTGATGACGTCCAGGTTGTGTTCGATGGTGATCACGGTGTTGCCCTTGTCCACCAGGCCCTGCAGCACCATCAGCAGCTTGCGGATGTCCTCGAAGTGCAGTCCCGTGGTCGGTTCATCAAGCACGTAGACGCTGCGCCCGTTCGAGCGCTTCTGGAGCTCGGCGGCAAGCTTGACGCGCTGGGCTTCGCCGCCGGACAGCGTGGTGGCGGGCTGGCCCAGGCGGACGTACCCGAGGCCGACGTCCACTAGCGTGTTCAGGTGGCGGGCGATCGGCGAGAATGCTGCGAAGAACTCTGCACCCTCCTCGATGGGCATGTTCAGCACGTCCGCGATGGTCTTGCCCTTGTAGTGCACCTCGAGGGTCTCGCGGTTGTACCGCGCGCCGTGGCACACCTCGCAGGGGACATAGACGTCGGGCAGGAAGTTCATCTCGATCTTCAGCGTGCCGTCACCGGAACAAGCCTCACACCGCCCGCCCTTGACGTTGAAGGAGAAGCGGCCCGGCAGATAACCGCGGACCTTGGCCTCGGTGGTTTCCGCGAAAAGCTTGCGGATGTTGTCGAACACTCCGGTGTAGGTGGCCGGGTTGGAGCGAGGCGTGCGTCCGATCGGGCTCTGGTCCACATGGACCACCTTGTCCAGGTGCTCGAGCCCCTGGACCGTGCGGTGCCGCCCCGCCACCTGCTTGGCGCCGTTGAGCTTGTTGGCCAGGACCTTGTACAGGATCTCGTTGACCAGGGTCGACTTGCCGGAGCCGCTGACCCCGGTCACCGCCGTGAACAGCCCAAGCGGGAAGGCGGCGTCGACGTTGATGAGATTATTTTCGCGTGCGCCGACGACTTTAAGCTCACGCTTCTTGTCGTATTTGCGGCGCTTTTTGGGGATCTCGATCTTCTTGCGGCCCGACAGGTAGTCACCCGTGAGCGATTCCGTGTTCTCGAGGAGGGCCTTGTAGGAACCGGAATGGACCACCTGGCCGCCGTGCTCCCCGGCCCCCGGCCCGATGTCCACGATCCAGTCGGCTTCGTGGATGGTGTCTTCGTCGTGCTCGACAACAATGAGCGTGTTGCCCATGTCCCGCAACCGGGTGAGGGTCTCGATGAGCCGGCGGTTGTCCCGCTGGTGCAGGCCGATGGAGGGCTCATCGAGGACGTAGAGGACGCCCACGAGGCCGGAACCGATCTGGGTGGCGAGCCGGATGCGCTGCGCCTCACCGCCGGACAGGGTGGCCGACGGGCGCTCCAGGTTCAGGTATTCCAGGCCGACGTCCAGAAGGAACGTCAGACGGGCCTGGATTTCCTTGAGGACCTGGTGGGCGATCTGCGCCTCGCGTCCGGTCAGCACAAGGTTGTTGAGGAACTCGGCACAGTCCCGCATGGGCAGCGCCGCGACCTCCGCGATCGACTTGCCGTTGATGAGGACCGACAGCGACGCCGGGTTCAGGCGTGCCCCGTTGCAGGCGGGGCAGGGTACCTGCCGCATGTATTCCTCGTAGCGGTCGCGGGCCCAGTCGGAATCGGTTTCGCCGTGCTTGCGGTGGACATACTGGATGGCACCCTCGAAGCCGGTGCTGTACTTGCGCTCCCGGCCAAACCTGTTGCGGTACTGGACCACGACCTTGTGGTCTTTGCCGTGGAGGACGGTCTGGCGGACGTCGTCCGTCAGCTCTTCCCACGGCGTGACCATGGAGAAGCCAAGTTCCTTGGCCAGTCCGTCGAGGAGCCGGTTCCAGTATTCCGTGGTGGCTGTGCCGAGCGACCACGGGGCGATGGCACCTTCAGCCAGCGAGAGCTCCGGATTGGGGACGATGAGTTCCTCGTCAACCTCGAGCTTGGTGCCAATGCCGCTGCAGGCGGAGCAGGCGCCGAAGGGGTTGTTGAACGAGAACGACCTCGGTTCGATTTCATCGATGGCCAGCGGATGTTCATTGGGGCAGGCAAGGTTCTCGGAGAACGCACGCAGGCGGCCGGGATCATCGGCGTCCAGGTCCACGAATTCGGCCAGCACGCGCCCTTCGGCAAGGCCGAGGGCCGTTTCGATGGAGTCCGTCAGACGCTGGCTGATGCCTTCCTTGACCACCAGCCGGTCCACCACCACCTCGATGGTGTGCTTGAACTGCTTGCCAAGCTTGGGGGGCTCGCTGAGCTGGATGAGTTCGCCGTCCACCCGGGCGCGCGAGTAGCCCTTCGCGGTCAGCTCCTTGAAGAGGTCCACGAATTCACCCTTGCGGCCGCGCACCACGGGCGCGAGGATCTGGAAGCGTGTTCCGTCCTCGAGTTCCAGCAGCTGGTCCACAATCTGCTGCGGTGTCTGCTTGATGACCGGCTCGCCGCAGACAGGGCAGTACGGGCGGCCCACGCGTGCCCACAGGAGCCGCATGTAGTCGTAGATTTCCGTGATGGTGCCGACCGTTGAGCGCGGGTTCTTGCTCGTGGACTTCTGGTCGATCGAGACCGCCGGCGAGAGGCCTTCAATGAAGTCGACGTCGGGCTTGTCCACCTGGCCCAGGAACTGCCGGGCATAGGCCGAGAGGGACTCGACGTAGCGGCGCTGGCCCTCGGCGAAGATGGTGTCAAAGGCGAGGGACGACTTGCCCGACCCGGACAGTCCGGTGAAGACGATCATGGCGTCGCGGGGAAGATCGAGGTCGACGTTGCGCAGGTTGTGTTCGCGCGCGCCCTTGACGACCAGACGGGAGAGATCCGGGCGCGCCGGTTTGGGGTGGTTCAGCGGCACGACGGCGGAGTGGGCATCAAGGGCTGTTTCTTCAGCTACGGCTTTAGGCACGGACTAATGCTAATCGAAAACTTCTTCGAATATCCATGCGGCTCCGCTATCCTGCGTCGTAGGCCGCCGCCAGCAGGTGGACAGCCTCGGCGAACGTGGCGCCTTGGGATTTGGCTGCGGCGGCATATTCCGCGGCGGCCTCCGACAACACGCCCCACCGTTCGTCGCGGGCGCACACCACGGTGCCGTTCCTGCCCTTGGTGGCCACCACCCCGGCAGCCTCGAGCTCCTTGTAGGCCCTGGCGACCGTGTGCGGGGCCACGCCGAGGACCCCGGCCAGGTTCCTGACGGCGGGCAGCCGGGTTCCGGGGGCAATCTTTCCCTGGTCGGCCTGTTCGATGATGTGCAGCCGCAGCTGCTCGTAGAGCGCCACGGAGCTGCCGTGGTTGGGCTTCCACTGCCCCGGGAAGGCGTCCCCGGGGCTCACAGGCCCGGCTCTTCCACGTCAACACCGCGGAACTGGGCGTTGTAGAGGCGCCGGTAGTGTCCGTCCACGGACAGCAGGCTGCGGTGGGTTCCCTGTTCAACGATGCGTCCGTGATCCATGACCAAGATTAGATCAGCGTCACGCACTGTGGACAAACGGTGGGCAATAACGAAGCTGGTCCTGCCCTGCCGGAGCCTGCTCATCGCCAGCCTGATCTGCACTTCCGTCCTGGTGTCCACGGAGCTCGTGGCTTCGTCCAGGATCAGGACGCTGCGGCCCGCCAGCTGCGCACGGGCGATGCTGATGAGCTGCCGCTGCCCCTGGCTCAGGGAGTCGCCGTCGTTTCCCAGCACGGTGGAATATCCGGCCGGCAGGGAACGGACAAAGTGGTCAACGTGGGTGGCCTCGGCCGCGGACACAATCTCGTCGTCGCTGGCCCCCGGCGCGCCGTACTCGATGTTCTCGCTGATGGTGCCGCTGAACAGCCAGACATCCTGCAGCACCACGCCGAAGTTGGAGCGCAGCGAATCCAGCGGCACGGAGGCGATGTCCGTGCCGTCAATGGTGATGCGGCCCGAATCCAGCTCGTAGAAGCGCATGAGCAGATTCACCACGGTGGTCTTGCCGGCTCCCGTGTGTCCCACGATGGCGACGGTTTCGCCCGGACGGACCGAGAAGGACAGCCCGCTGACCGCCTCGACCTCCGGAGTGTAGCCAAACGTCACGTCCTCGAACTCGATCCGGCCGCGGAGGTCCTGCGGCCGGAGCTGCGCCGGATCCTCTCGCGGGATCTCGGCTGCGTCCAGCAGGGAAAACACGCGTTCCGCCGAGGCAGCGCAGGACTGCATCAGCGTCAGCATCCCGCCGATCTGGCCCATGGGCTGCGTGAACAGCCTGCTGAACTGGATGAACGCCTGGATGCCGCCAATGGTCATGGCCCCCGCCGCCACCTGGAGGGCCCCCACCACCGCGACGGCCACGTAGTTGAGGTTTGCCACGAACACCATGAGCGGCTGGACGGCCCCGGACACATACTGGGCGCGTTCGCTGGTGCGGGCCAGCCGGTCATTGCTGCGCCCGAAGATTGCGGCCGCCTCTTCCTGCTGTCCAAAGGCCTTGATCACTTCATGGCCGGTGACGAATTCCTCGATGTGCGCGTTGAGATCGCCGGTGGACGCCCACTGGGCCGTGAAGTAGACCTGCGACTGGCGTGCGATCCACACCGTGATGAGGGTGGAGACCGGAACCGACAGGAGGGCGATGGCAGCGAGCAGCGGGGAGATCCAGAGCATCATGGCCAGCGAGCCGCACAGCATCAGTACGGACATGATGAGCTGTGTCAGCAGCTGGTTGAGGGCCTGCGAGATGTTGTCGACGTCGTTGGTGGCCCGGCTGAGCACATCCCCCCTGGTCTGCTCCTGGAAATGCGCCGACGGCAGCCGGTGGAGCTTTTCCTCGACGGCGGAGCGGAGCCCGAACACCAGCCGCTGCACCGCGGTGGCGGTCAGGGCTCCCTGAATCCAGTTGAAGAGTGACGTGCCGAGGTACATGAGCGCCACCACCAGCAGCAGCCCTGCCAGCCGTCCCTCGTCGAACGTGCCGCCCACCAGTGGCTCGACGACGACGTCCGTTGCGTCGCCCAGAAGTTTGGGTGCCGCCACGTTCAGCGCCGCGAATCCACATGTGGAGGCAACGGCTATGACCATCCGGCCCCGGACAGGGCGCAGCAGCCCGACCAGTCGCTTGGCCGCCGGAAGGAAGGTGCCCCCTTTTCTCTCGGCGAGGTGCGCACCCCTCATGGCTGCTCGTCCAAAGCCAGCTGCAGCCCGGCAATCTCCCGGTAGGCCGGCGAGGTGCTGAGAAGCTCCGCATGGGTACCCCGGGCCACCAGCCGGCCGTCGTTCAGGACGAGGATCTGGCTGGCGTGCATGATGGTGGGGATCCGCTCGGCGACGATGATCACGGTGGCCGCCTCCAGGGCAGGCACCAGGGCATACCGGACGGCAGCCTCGGTGGCGTAGTCCAGCGCCGAGAAACTGTCATCGAACAGGAAGAGCTCCGCCTTCCGCAGCGCCGCGCGGGCAATGCACAGCCGCTGCCGCTGGCCGCCGGACAGTCCCGCCCCGCCCTGGACGACGGCGGCATACAGCCCGCCCGGGAGGCTGCTGACAAAGTCGTCCGCCTGCGCCATCCGCAGCACCCGCCACAGGTCGTCGTCCGTGGCGTCGGGTGCCGCCATCCTGAGGTTCCCGGCGACGGTGCCCGAAAAAAGGTAGGAGTTCTGCGGCACAACGGCCATCCGGGCCCGCAGGTGGTCGGCGGCCACGTCCCGGACGTCCCGTCCGCCAAACCGCACCTCTCCGTCCGTGGCTTCCAGGAACCGGGGCAGGAGGTTCAGCAGCGTGGTTTTGCCGCTGCCGGTCGCGCCGATGATGGCCGTGGTGGTGCCGGGGCGGGCGGTGAAGGAGATGTCGGCCAGCACGGCCGACTCGGCCCCCGGATAGGCGAAGGAGACGCGACGGAATTCCACGGTTCCCTGGGGCACGGTTCCGCCGGCGGCGTGTCCGCCGAATCGGCTCCCGGTGCCGACGTTCCCGACAGCCGGAGAGTGCGGTGATGGCGGGCCTGCGGCGGCGGCGTGCCGCCCCGCATGCCCGCGGACGGGAGGCGACGGAACGACGTCGAGCACTTCCTGGATGCGTTCGGCGCAGACGGCCGCGCGGGGTGCGGTCATGAACACATACATCGCCATCATGATGGCGAGCAGGATCTGCAGGATGTAGGCGATGAAGGCGGTAAGGGCGCCCACCTGCATCTGGCCGCTTTGAATGAGGTGGCCGCCGAACCAGACCACAGCCACCGAGGACAGGTTCACCACAATCATGATGATGGGAAGCATGCCTGCCACCAGGAGCGCCGACTGGAGATTGTTGCCGGTCAGCTTTCGGTTGGCCTCGGCGAAGCGGGATGCCTCGTGCCGCTGCCTGACGAACGCCCTGATGACGTTGGCCCCAATGATCTGTTCACGCAGAATCCTGGTGATGCCGTCGATCAGGGCCTGGCCTTGCCGGTACAGCGGAATGAGGCGGCGGACTATGACGTACATGATGAGCACCAGGAGCGGAACAATGGCAATGACGACGCCGGCCAGGGTGGCGTCCTGCTGGATCGCCAGGACGATTCCTCCGATGCCCATGACGGGGGCAGCGGCCAGCATGGTGAAGACCAGCACCGCGAAGGTCTGGATCTGCTGGACATCATTCGTGGCCCGGGTCACGAGGCTCGGGGCGCCAAAGGAGCCGACTTCCTGGGACGACATGTCCTGGACCCTGCCGAACAGCTCCCGCCTCAGCCGGTGCCCGATCCTCATGGCCACAACGGCGCCAAGGTAGCCGGCACCCAGGGCGGCGCCGGCCTGGACGGCGGTCAGGGCCATCATCCAGCCGCCGAGGCGGATGATCACGTCAGGCTGGCGTGCGAGGATGCCGTCGTCAATGATGCTGGCGTTCAGCGTGGGGAGCAGCAGGTTCCCGGCCGTCTGCACCACCTGCAGCACAATGATGGTCCAGACTGCGGCCCGGTGCTCTCCGAGGAGTCGGATCATCAGGCCAAAAAGCACCGCACCTCCTCCATCGATAGGACCGACCCGGAGCCTTCTTGACCGCCCCCATAGCCGCTCCGTCATTGTAAGCCACATCACATCGATCCGGAGGTGGCTCAGGTGTGGCTCGGGGTGTGGCGCGGGCCGCCGGACGGGCCCGCGCCGCCGGACGGGCCCGCGCCGCCGGCCCGGCTACAAGGCCTGCTGGGAAGGCCCTCTCACAGCTTGCACGCCACTGCGAAGATCCGGCGGAACGGATAGACAGTCCCGTATCCGGACGCCGGGTAGGCCTCGGCGAGGCGCGCCGCGTATTCGGCTTCAAACGCCGCCGCGTCGCTTGGCGAAAGGGCATCCAGAACCGGCCGGAGGCCTGCGCCCCGCACCCATTCCAGGACGGCGTTTTCACCGGCAAGCACCTGCTGGTAGGTGGTCTCCCAGGCGTCGGCAGCGCATCCGGCGTCGAGCATGATCTCGAGGTAGCGGGCAGGGGCGGCCACGGCGTCATCGTGGCGCAGGCGGCCGCCGAGCTTGGCAGCCCAGGTGCCGGACTCCGCGAGCTCCCGCATCAGGACGTGGGACGCGGAGGTGAAGTTGCCCGGCACCTGCAGCGCGAACCACGCCCCCGGCGTCAGCTCCTTCAGCCACCGGGAGAGCATCTCCTGGTGCCCCGGGACCCACTGCAGCGCGGCGTTGCTGACAACGACGTCGGTCTCCGGGGACGGCGCCCACGTGGCGATGTCGCCGAGGCGGTATTCGAGTCCGGGCGCGGCCTCCGCGTATGCAGTGGCCTTGGCGAGCATGTCCGCGGAGGAGTCCAGGCCGATGACACGGGCGCCGGGCCAGCGCGCGGCGAGCGTGGCCGTCAGGTTGCCGGGGCCGCATCCCAAGTCAACGACCTCCCGCGGCGCGGCGGCCTCGATGCGGCCGGTCAGGTCAAAGAACGGGCGCTGACGATAGTCACCAAACTGGACGTATTTGGCGGGATCCCACTGCACATGGCCTCCGGTTGGTCGGAAAGGGTACCTTGGCGCGGCACGGGCGGCCGGCCCTGCGCCAAGGGCTCGGATATTGCGAGCCTAATGCGGCACCGGTCAGAACGCACGCGCCCGAGGCGCTGGCACTAAGCTGGAAAGCAATGAAACTCGTTGAACAGCTCCCCGCCCCGGCCGCACGGATCACCACGGGAACAGGCAACGACCCGGACACGCTGTACATGCGGTTCGTGGAGTGGACGGAAAGCCGGGGGCTTGCGCTCTATGCCGCCCAGGACGAAGCCATCATGGAACTCGCTTCCGGCGCCAACGTGATCCTGGCGACACCCACGGGTTCGGGCAAATCACTCGTGGCCATCGCCGCCCATTTCCAGGCCATGGCCCGCGGGGAACGGAGCTACTACACCGCGCCCATCAAGGCCCTGGTCTCGGAGAAATTCTTTGCCCTGTGCGATATCTTCGGCGCCGAGAACGTGGGGATGATCACCGGCGACTCCGGCGTGAACCAGGACGCGCCGATCATCTGCTGCACGGCGGAGATCCTCGCCAACATCGCGCTGCGCGAAGGAGCCGCGGCGGATCTCGGCGCGGTCATCATGGACGAATTCCACTTCTATTCCGATCCGCAGCGCGGCTGGGCGTGGCAGGTTCCGCTGCTGGAACTGCCCCAGGCCCAGTTCCTGCTGATGTCCGCGACGCTCGGAGACGTCAGCCGCTTCGAGGCGGGGATGACCGAACTCACCGGCCGGCCCACCACGACGGTCAGCTCCGCGGAACGGCCCATCCCGCTGCACTACTACTACCACCAGACCCCCGTGCACGAGACGCTCGAGGAGCTGCTGTCTACGAAACAGGTCCCGGTCTACGTGGTGCACTTCAGCCAGGCCGAAGCCATCGAGCGTGCCCAGACCCTGATGAGCATCAACGTCTGCAGCCGCGAGGAGAAGGACAAGATCGCCGAGCTGATCGCGAATTTCCGTTTCGCCGCCGGGTTCGGCAAGACGCTGAACCGCCTGGTCCGGCACGGGATCGGCGTTCACCACGCCGGCATGCTGCCGAAGTACCGCCGGCTCGTTGAGCAGCTCGCCCAGGCGGGCCTCCTGAAGGTCATTTGCGGCACTGACACCCTGGGCGTGGGAATCAACGTTCCCATCCGGACCGTCCTGCTCACCGCACTGAGCAAGTACGACGGCGTGCGCACCCGCCTGCTGAATTCCCGCGAATTCCATCAGATCGCCGGAAGGGCCGGCCGCGCCGGCTACGACACCGCGGGAACCGTGGTGGTCCAGGCACCCGACCATGTGGTGGAGAACGCCAAGGCGATGGCCAAGGCCACCGCCAAGTTCGGCGACGACCAGAAAAAACTGCGCCAGGTGGTCAAGAAGAGGCCGCCGGAGGGATTCGTCTCCTGGGGAGAGCCCACGTACAACCGGCTTGTGGAGTCCGTCCCGGAGCCGCTCACATCAAGCTTCACGGTGACCCACGCGATGCTCATGAACCTGATGGAACGGCCCGGGGACCCCTTTGCCGCCGCCCGCCGCCTGCTCACCGAGAACCATGAACAGCGGTCTTCCCAGCTCCGGCTCATGAAGAAGGCGCTGTCCATCTACCGCGAGCTGCTTGCCGCCGAAGTGGTGGAACGCATCCCGGCTGCCGAGCAGGAACATGACGGGCGCACCGTGCGGCTCACCGTGCACCTGCAGGCGAACTTTGCACTGAACCAGCCGCTCTCGCCGTTTGCCTTGGCCGCCCTGGAACTCCTGGACCCGGAGTCGCCGTCGTACGCCCTTGACGTGGTCTCGGTGATCGAAGCGACGCTGGAGAAGCCGCGGCAGATCCTCTCCGCCCAGCAGAAGAAGGCCCGGGGCGAAGCCATCGCCGCGATGAAGGCCGACGGCATCGAGTACGAGCAGCGCATGGCCATGCTTGACGAAGTCACCTACCCGCAGCCGCTGGGCGAAATCCTGGGCGAGGCCTTCGAGGTCTACCGCAAGGCAGCCCCGTGGGTGGGCGACTTCGAGCTGGCCCCGAAGTCGATCATCCGGGACATGTACGAACGGGCCATGAACTTCGGCGAATTCGTCCAGTTCTACGGCCTTGCCCGCTCCGAAGGCATCGTGCTGCGCTACCTCGCCGACGGCTTCAAGGCCCTGCGGCAGACCGTTCCGCAGGATGCCCTCCGCGAAGACCTCGAGGACCTCATCGCCTGGCTCGGCGAACTGGTGCGCCAGGTCGATTCCAGCCTGCTGGACGAGTGGGAGGAACTGACGTCCGGGGCCGCACCGACGCCGCACGACGCCCCGCCTCCCCCGCCTCCGTCGCTGACGTCGAACATCCGCGCCTTCCGCGTCATGGTTCGGAACGAGATGTTCCGGCGCGTGGAGCTCTTCGCGGACGAGGACGCCGCCGCGCTGGGCGGGCTCGACGGCGATGCCGGCTGGGACGCGGACCGCTGGGAGGACGTGCTCGATGACTACTTCGACGAACACGACGACATCGGCACCGGGCCCGACGCCCGCGGGCCGGGACTGCTGATGATCACCGAGGGCCCCGACGTGTGGAAGGTGCGCCAGATCTTTGAAGACCCCGCGGGCAACCACGACTGGGGCATCTCGGCCGAGGTTGACCTTGCCGCGTCGGACGAATCCGGCACCGCCGTGGTCCGGGTGACCGACGTCAACAGGCTCTGACCGACTGCCCCCTGCAGGCACCAGGCAGAGCCGTGAGGGGCGGAGACAGCTCTGCCCGGGAACGACCAAGTAAGCTCGGAGCATGAGCGTAATCCGTCCCGCAACTCCGTCCGACGTCCCGGCAATCCTGCAGATGATCCACGAACTGGCCATCTATGAAAAGGAGCCGGACGCCGTCCGGAACACGCCGGAAATGCTCACGGACGTGCTGTTCGGTGCGAACCCGCGGGTGTTCGCCACCATGGCCGAGAACAACGCCGGCGAGCTCCGGGGCTTCGCGCTGTGGTTCCTGAACTACTCGACGTGGGAAGGTGTCCACGGCATCTACCTGGAGGACCTCTACGTCACTCCGGACGCGCGCGGCGAGGGCCACGGAAAGGCGCTCCTGCAGCATCTGGCGGCGACCGCCGTCGAGCGCGGTTATGCCCGCGTTGAGTGGAGCGTACTGGACTGGAACGAGCCCTCGATCAATTTCTACCGGAAGCTGGGGGCGGTCCCGATGGAGGAATGGTCCACGTTCCGGCTCACCGGCCCCGAGCTGACCGCGTTCGGAACGCGCACTGAGGCGGGCGTCCGTGGCTGAGGCAGCCGTGGAAGCGGCCGTCCACACCGTCCGCGCCCGGCACGAGTTCCGGGGCATGCGCACGGCCGAGCACTACTTCACGGTCCCCCTGGACCACTTTGCGTCGCCGGACGCCCCCGAGGCCGGGGAAACCATCACGGTGTTCGCCCGGGAATACGTGTCCGCGGAGCACAGCGAAGCCGCCGCGGCAGCGCTGCCCTGGCTCCTATACCTGCAGGGCGGGCCCGGCGGCCGCGGCAACCGGTTCACCGCCCTGGGCGGCTGGAGCAAGGCCGCCGCGAAGGATTTCCGGATTCTCATGCTGGACCAGCGGGGCACGGGGCTGTCCTCCCCCGTCGACCGCAACACGCTGCCGGCGCGCGGGGACGCCGCCGCCCAGGCACGCTACCTCGAACACTTCCGGGCCGACTCGATCGTGGCCGACGCCGAGCTGATCCGCGAGGCGCTCGGCTCGGAGCCGTGGAGCATCTATGGCCAGAGCTACGGCGGATTCTGCGCCCTCACCTACCTGTCGTTCGCACCGGCCGGGCTCAGGGAAGTCCTGATCACCGGGGGACTGGCACCGCTCGACGGGCCCGCCGACAGGGTCTACCGGGAGACATTCAAGCGCGTGGCGTCCCGGAATGCCCAGTACTTCGGCTGGTATCCGGAGGACCGGGAGACAGTGAACCGGATCGCGGCCCACCTTCGCGGCACGGAAGAGTTCCTGCCCGGCGGCGAACGCCTCACGGTGGAAAGGTTCCAGATGGTCGGTTCCTACCTCGGCGGGAACACCCGGGTGGACGGGCTGCACAACCTGCTCGAGGACGCCTTCGTGGAAACCGCCCACGGCGCACGGCTGTCGGATGCATTCCTTGAACAGGTCCGCTCGCTCGTGTCGCGCGCCACCAACCCCCTCTACGCGCTGATGCACGAATCCATCTACGGCCAGGGCACGGCGACGGACTGGGCGGCCTGGCGGGTCCTGAAGGAGTTCCCCGAGTTCAGTCCCGAAGCCCCCGAGGTGCTGCTGACCGGCGAAATGGTCTACCCGTGGTACTTCGAGCAGGACACGGCGCTCCGCCCGCTCAAGGACGTGGCGGAACTGCTGGCGGCCAAGGCTGACTGGAAACCGCTCTATGATTCCGCCCAGCTTGCTGCCAATACCGTGCCGGCCGCCGCCGCCGTGTATCACGAGGACATCTACGTGGAGCACGGGCTATCCCTCGAGACCGCAGCGGCGGTGCGCGGGCTCCAGGCGTGGGAATCCAGCGACTTCCACCACGATGGCATTGCCGACGACGGCGAAGCGATCTTCGGCCGCCTCCTGGGCATGGTCCGGTCAGTCCGGGGCTGAGCCGCCGCGGCAGCTCCGGTCAGTCCCGGGCTGAGCCAGCGCCGCCGGCGCCCTGCGCGGGCCGGCTCTCGGCGGCGGGCTGGAGCCGCCCGGTAGCCAGGACGAAGACCGCGGCGGCCAGGACCGCAGCGCCGAGCACGCCGCCGGCCAGGTTGAGGCCCAGGTACCCGGCCCAGCTGAGGATCAGACCGGACACCGCCCCGCCGGCCGCGCCGGCCGCGCCCATCAGCATGTCCGAGACGCCCTGGACCACCACGCGCTCCTCCTGGTCCACGCTTTCCGCCAGGAGGGTTGAGCCGGCAATGGTCGCAGCAGACCAGCCCACGCCGAGGAGCACCAGGCCGGCGGCTACGGCCCGGGCCGAACCCTGCCCGTAGCCGGCCACCAGGACGGCCGACACGATGGTGCCGAGACCCAGGGCGATGGTCTGCACCCTGCCCACCTTGTCCGTAAGCCAGCCAAGTGCCGGCGAGAGCGCAAACATTCCCGCAATGTGCAGCGAGATCGTGAAGCCGATGATGACGAGGGCATCGTTTCCCGCTGTGTGGCTGCCGTGGACGCCGCCGGGGCCCGCGACGAGTGCCTGCAGGTGGAGCGGCGTCATGGACATCACCCCCACCATCACCGCGTGGGCCCCGACGACGGCGGCCAGGGCCAGGATCGCGGCGGGCGCTTGCCGGACGGCGCGCAGGCCCCTGCTGAGTGAACTCCCGAGTGACCCGCCGGGCGGCGGAGGCCCTGCCAGCGGACCTGCTGCGGCGCCCGCGCCCGGCGCGCCGTATGCGGCGCTTCCGGCCGCCGCTGCCGGTGCCGCTGTCTGTCCCTGGGCCGCAAGCCGGCGGGCGAAGAGGAGCGGATCAGGGCGGAGCCCGACGATCAGCAGCGCCGTGGCCAGCAGCAGTCCCGCCGCCGAGATCACGAACGGCCCGGCAATGGGCGGGAGGCCCAGGGCCTGGCCCACCACGGCGCCGGGCTGGATCAGGTTGGGCCCGGCGACTGCGCCGATGGTGATGGCCCACACGACGGCGGACAGCGAACGGCCGCGGTGTGCGGGGTCGGCGAGGTCGACGGCGGCGAACCGGGCCTGCAGGTTGGCGGCCGTGCCTACGCCGATGCCTGCCGCGCCGACAGCCAGGAAAGCGAAGATCCCCGAAACCACGGACACCACGATCAGCACGGCGCCGGCGAGGGCTGCCGCGAGGCCCGTGGCCAGGCCCACGCGTCGGCCGCGGCGTTCGGCAAGCGCGGCCAGGGGCAGCGCCGCCAGGGCGGCGGCGAGGGTCATCATGGTGGCAACCGAACCGGCCCACGATTCGGAACCGGTCAGATCGACGGCCAGCAGGGACCCGATGGAAACGGTGGCGCCGGTGCCGATTCCGCTAAGGAGCTGGGCGGATCCCAGGAGCGCCACGGTGCGCCGCTGCACCTGCCGCTGGTCCGGCTCCGCCCGGCTAGTGGTAGCCATCTTCCGAGCATAGTCCGCACTGGCCTCGGCAAACACGGGTTAAAACCGGACAACCCCGGCCACAAAAGTGACCGGGGTTGTCAGTGCACAGCGGGGCTGCTAGTCGACGTCGCTGAGGCTCTTCCTGGCGTCCTCCTCGAGGCGGGCGTCCAGCTTTGCCTTCTGCGCTCCCGAGCTGACCAGGCTGGCGATCACGGCGATGATGATGGTGCCCACGATGACCGCGAGGGAGACGTAGGTGGGGATCTCCGGTGCCCACTCGATGTGGTGCCCGCCGTTGATGAACGGCAGCTCGTTGACGTGCATGGCGTGCAGGACCAGCTTGACGCCGATGAACGCCAGGATGATGGACAGCGCGTGCTTGAGGTAGACGAGGCGGTTCATCAGCCCGCCGAGCAGGAAGTAGAGCTGGCGGAGGCCCATCAGCGCAAAGATGTTCGCGGTGAAGACGATGAACGCGCTCTGGGTCAGGCCGAAGATGGCTGGAATGGAGTCCACGGCGAACAGCAGGTCCGTCATGCCGATAGTGACAAAGACGACCAGCATGGGGGTGAAGACCTTCTTGCCGTCCACCACGGTGCGGAGCTTGCCGCCGTCGAACTTCTCCGACATGGGGATGACCTTGCGGAGCTTCGCGATGATCGCGTTCTCCTTGTCCTCCTCTTCCTCGCCCTCGTCCTGGGCCTGCTTCCAGGCCGTCCAGAGCAGGAAGGCGCCGAAGATGTAGAAGACCCAGCTGAACTGTTCGATCACGATGGCGCCGAGCATGATGAAGATGCCGCGCAGGATCAGCGCGATGATGATGCCCACCATCAGCACTTCCTGCTGGTACTTACGGGGCACGGAGAAGCGCGCCATGATGATGATGAAGACGAAGAGGTTGTCGATGCTGAGGCTGTATTCCGTCACCCAGCCCGCTACGAACTGGCCGCCGTACTCGGCGCCGGTAAACATGAACATGGCACCGGCGAACACGAGGGCCAGGGCAACGTAGAAGGCCACCCACAGGCCGGCTTCCTTCATGGAGGGCTCATGCGGGCGCCGCAGCACCAGAAGCAGGTCTAACAGGAGGATGATGCCGAGGGCGACGAATGCGCCGACCTCAAACCAGACGGGAAGTTGCACAGGGATACCTTTCGCAGGGTACAGAAAACCGGTGTAAGTCTCTCCGGCGAACCTGTGCACTTGGTGCTGATGTGGTTGCCCGCTACGCCCGGCAAGGCATCTGTGCCTTGCGTGTTGACGTTCGTAGCGCTTGGGATACTCCCCTACGTGACCTCAACTTTACCCTAGAGGCGGCCCTGCCCGCGCCCACGCCGTGCCCGGCCGCGTCACACTCAGGCGTGCCCGGCGGCGTGCATCTGGCGGAGTTCCTTCTTCAGCTCGCTGACTTCGTCGCGGAGCCGGGCGGCCAGCTCGAACTGCAGCTCGGCCGCGGCGCCGTGCATCTGCTCGGTCAGCTGTTCGATCAGCCCCACCAGGTCCTCCGCGGGCGCCGCCGCGAGCCCGTCCGCCCGCACGGTGGCCGCACCCTTGGCCGCCGACTTTCCCCGTTTTCCGCCCTTGGCGAGGCGGTTGTTGGTCAGCAGTTCCTGGGTGTCGGCGTCCTCCTTGGCCAGCTGGTCCGTGATGTCGGCGATCTTCTTCCGCAGCGGCTGCGGGTCGATGCCGTGTTCGGTGTTGTACGCCACCTGGATGGCGCGGCGCCGGTTGGTCTCGTCAATCGCGTGCGCCATGGAGTCCGTAATCCGGTCCGCGTACATGTGCACCTGGCCGGACACGTTTCTGGCGGCGCGTCCGATGGTCTGGATCAGCGAGGTGGACGACCGAAGGAAGCCTTCCTTGTCGGCGTCGAGGATGCTCACGAGCGACACCTCGGGCAGGTCAAG
Organism: Burkholderia sp. RS01; assembly: GCF_039748055.1. Classification (NCBI taxonomy): domain Bacteria; kingdom Pseudomonadati; phylum Pseudomonadota; class Betaproteobacteria; order Burkholderiales; family Burkholderiaceae; genus Burkholderia; species Burkholderia sp. RS01. The sequence continues at coordinate 57,868 of NZ_JBDLAK010000005.1, read as the reverse complement.
GCCTTCGCGGAGCAGGTTGATGCCGACCAGGACGTCGAACGTGCCCATCCGCAGCTCACGGAGCAGTTCCACGCGGCGCAGCGTGTCCACGTCCGAGTGCAGGTATTCCACCTTGACGCCGTGCCCCAGCAGGTAGTCGGTGAGGTCCTCCGCCATCCGCTTGGTGAGGGTGGTGACCAAGACGCGTTCGTTTTTCTCCGTGCGGGTCCGGATCTCACCCAGGAGGTCATCGATCTGGCCCTTGGTGGGCTTGACGACGACCTCGGGATCGATGAGGCCGGTGGGACGGATAATCTGCTGCACGAAACCGTCCGCCTTGCCGAGCTCATACTTTCCCGGGGTGGCGGACAGGTAGACCGTCTGGCCCACGCGGTCCTGGAACTCGTCCCATTTCAGCGGGCGGTTGTCCATCGCCGAGGGCAGCCGGAAGCCGTGGTCCACCAGGTTCCGTTTGCGCGACATGTCGCCCTCGTACATGGCGCCGATCTGCGGCACGGTGACGTGGGATTCGTCGATGACCAGCAGGAAGTCGTCGGGGAAGTAGTCGATGAGGCAGTGCGGCGCCGTCCCGCGGGCGCGGCCGTCGATGTGCGAGGAATAGTTCTCGATGCCGTTGCAGAACCCCATCTGCTGCATCATTTCAAGGTCGTACGTGGTGCGCATCCGGAGCCGCTGGGCCTCGACCAGCTTGTTCTGGCCTTCCAGCACTGCGAGCCGTTCGGCCAGTTCGTCTTCGATTCTCTTGATCGCCCGGCTCATGCGCTCCGGACCGGCGACGTAGTGCGAGGCCGGGAAGACATACATCTCGGTTTCGTCCCGGATCACCTCGCCGGTGAGCGGGTGCAGTGTATAGATGTTCTCAATCTCGTCGCCGAAGAACTCGATGCGGATAGCGAGTTCCTCGTACATGGGAATGATTTCCACGGTGTCGCCGCGGACGCGGAACGTGCCGCGGTGGAAGTCCATGTCGTTGCGGGCGTACTGCATGGAGACGAATTTCCGGAGCAGATCGTCGCGGTTCATCTCTGCCCCCTTGCGGAGGGTGACCATGCCGGCGATGTATTCTTCCGGCGTGCCGAGGCCGTAGATGCAGGAGACGGTGGCGACGACGATCACGTCGCGGCGGGTCAGCAGCGCGTTGGTGGCCGAGTGCCGGAGCCGTTCCACTTCCTCGTTCACGGAGGAGTCCTTCTCGATGAAGGTGTCCGTCTGGGCCACGTAGGCTTCTGGCTGGTAGTAGTCGTAGTAGGAGACGAAGTACTCCACGGCGTTGTTGGGCAGCAGCTCGCGGAATTCGTTCGCCAACTGCGCGGCGAGGGTCTTGTTCTGGACCATCACCAGCGTGGGCCGCTGGACCTGCTCGATCAGCCAAGCGGTGGTGGCGCTCTTACCGGTACCCGTGGCGCCCAGGAGCACCACGTCCTTCTCGCCGCCCCTGATCCGCTCGGTGAGTTCGGCGATGGCCGCGGGCTGGTCGCCGGCGGGCTTGAATTCGCTGATGACCTCGAAGGGGGCAACGACGCGGTTGATCTCCTGCGCAAGACTCATGTAACTAATCTACCGCCGGCCACTGACAGGAATTCCAGATTCAGCTTTGGGCGGCACCGGATCCGGCGCCGGCGGCGCTTCCGGATCCGTAAGACGGCGGCTGCCAGCCGCTGCTCCCGGCCCACGCTTCCATTCCCGGGTAGGCGATCTCCGTGAACCAGGCTTCCTTGCCGGCGGCGTACCCGGCCGTGGTCACGTCCCCCGCATGCAGGGCAGCCAGCCTGCGCTTTTCGGCAAGATAGGCGGCCCGCGCACCCGGGTCCGCCGTCAGCCAGTCCCTGAAGCACAGGGCGAAGCTCCACCCCGGCGAGCCGGCAACGCGGACGTGGACGTTCACCGGCCGGCCGGGATCGGCGTTTCCGTGCAGGCGCTTGGACCAGGCGGCAGGATCCGGACGTCCGGGCTGGGGGCTGTCCAGCAGGATTCCCGGCCAGACCGGGAAGCCGGCCCGGGCAAGAAGCGGACCGATCCTGTCCGCGGCGTCCAGGTCCCGGACCGCAAGCTGCAGGTCAATGACATTCTTGGCATCCAGGCCCGGCACCGCCGTCGACCCGACATGGTCAACGGCCAGGACGTCGTCGGGGGCGGCCCGCTTGAGCCGGGCGGACAGCAGGTCTGCCTGGCGGCGCCACCCGGGATCGTGCTCCGCCAGGACCGGCCCGCCGGACCGCTCGGCAACGCGGGCCTCCTCGATGTTCAGCGCAAACGGCCGGAGCCGCTCCTCCCAAAGCCGGTCCACAGCGTTTCGCAGTTCCTCCGGTGTCCCCGAGTTGTCCAGCACGACGTCGGCCGCGGCGAGCCGGACGTCCCGCGGAGCCTGTGCCGCCATCCGGGAGCGGGCCTCGTCTTCGGTCATCCCCCGGCGTTCAATCATCCGCTGCACGCGCGTCCCGTCAGGCGCGTCCACCACCACCACGAGGTGGAAGCTGCTTTCCTGTCCGGTTTCGACGAGGAGGGGGATGTCCTGGACCACGACGGCGTCTTCCGGCGCGCCCGCGATCACCGCGGCGGCGTGCTCCCGGACCAGGGGGTGGACGATGCCGTTCAGTTCCTCCCGCGCTGCCGGATCCCGGAACACCACGGCGCCGAGCCGCGGCCGGTCGAGCCGGCCGCCGGCGTCCAGGATTTCCGGCCCGAAGGCACGGACGACGGCCGCAAGGCCCGTGGTGCCCGGTTCCACCACGTCCCGGGCGATCGCGTCGGCGTCGACCAGCACGGCCCCCAGTTCCCTGAGGCGAGCGGCCACCATGGACTTCCCTGAGGCGATGCCGCCCGTCAACCCGATCTTCAGCACTCCCCAAGACTAAACTGAACCGGTGGCAGACGCGTCAGATCCCCTGGAGAGCAGGACGGCGGCCTACACCTCCCTGGCCGCGGGGCCCGATTTCCGCCATGAGATAGACATCAAGCGGTCCAGGTTCATCACGGTGCTGCGCCGCGCGGACAACGAGGACGACGCGCGGGCCTTGGCGGCAGGGCTGCGGAGGGAATTCCACGACGCCCGGCACCACTGCTCCGCGTTCGTCCTGGGCCCGGACCGGGACGTGCAGCGTTCCAGCGACGACGGCGAACCGTCCGGAACGGCGGGGATCCCCATGCTGGAAGCCCTGCTCCGGCGCGAAACCGCGTCGCCCGGGGTGACGGACCTCAGTGACGTGAGTGCCGTCGTCGTGCGCTATTTTGGCGGCATCCTGCTGGGGGCCGGCGGGCTGGTCCGCGCCTACTCCGAGTCGGTCTCCACTGCCCTGGAGCTCGCTCCCCTGGTCCAGCGACGGCGGCTGCGCATGTGCGCCGTCCGGGTGCCGCACGCCGCGGCCGGGCGCCTAGAGAACGATCTCCGCGGCGCGGGCTACGTCATGGCCGAGACCGGCTACGAGGCCCGCTCAACCGTGCTGCGGGTCGCCCTGCCCGACTCGCCGGACGCCCTGGCCGAGGCCGCAGAACGCCTGGCCGCCATGTCGGCCGGAAGCGCGGTATTTCAGCCCGAGGGAACAGCGTGGATTGACGTTCCCCTGAACCGCTGACGGCCGGGTCCGGGACGCAATCATCAGCTTGCTTATCACTCCCCCGCTTTCTAGGGTTGTTGGTGCAAGGAATCACACCGGGAAAGAAGGAGGACGGATGTCAGAACACCACATCGCAGGCAAGAGGGTCGCCTTTGTGCTGACCGACGGCGTGGAGCAGGTCGAACTGACCAGCCCGTGGAATGCCGTGAAGGAAGCCGGCGGCGAACCTGTCCTCGTGGCCCCCAAGAGCGGGAAGCTCCAGGGATTCAAGGGCCTGGACAAGGGCGATACGTTCGACGTCGACCTGACCCTGTCAGAGGCCAACGCCGCCGACTTCCACGCCCTGGTGATCCCCGGCGGCGTCGTCAACGCCGACCACCTCAGGGTGGACAAGGACGCCCAGGCCTTTGCCCGGAGCTTCTTTGAGCAGCACAAGCCGGTGGCCGCCATCTGCCACGGCCCGTGGCTCCTCATCGATGCGGGCGTCGTGAAGGGGCGGAACCTCACGTCCTACCACACGCTCGCCACGGACCTCCGGAATGCCGGCGCGAACTGGACGGACGAACAGGTGGTGGTGGACCAGGGCTTCGTGACCAGCCGGAAGCCGGGCGACCTGGAAGCATTCAACGACAAACTGCTGGAGGAAATCGCCGAGGGCGAGCACGCGGGCCAGACCGCCTGACCTCATCGGGCGACCCCCGGAACTTCAACAAAAAAGGTGGCCGCCCCCGAAGGGACGGCCACCTTTTGTGTGCTATTTCAGCGTGCCGGCTGCAGGCCCGCGGGGGGACCTGCAGCCGGGCGCCTGCGGCAATTAGTTGCCGGTCAGCTTCTCACGCAGTGCTGCGAGGGCCTCGTCCGAAGCAAGCGTGCCTGCACCGGTCTCGGCTGCAGCCGGCTCCGAGGAGTAGCTCGTGGTGCCGGAATCGCTGTCACCGGACGTTGCAGCTGCAGCGTCGTCGGCAGCGTGCTGGGCAACCTGCTTCTTGTGGGCTTCCCAACGGGTCTGGGCGTCAGCGTACTGCTGCTCCCAGGCTGCGCGCTGGTTCTCGTAGCCTTCAAGCCACTCGTTGGACTCCGGGTCGAAGCCCTCCGGGTACTTGTAGTTGCCCTCTTCGTCGTACTCAGCGGCCATGCCGTAGAGAGCCGGATCGAATTCGGTGCTGTCGGCGTCAACGCCCTCGTTAGCCTGCTTGAGCGAGAGGGAGATGCGGCGGCGCTCGAGGTCGATGTCGATGACCTTGACGAACAGCTCGTCACCAACGGAGACAACCTGCTCGGCCAGCTCAACGTGGCGGACAGCCAGCTCGGAGATGTGAACGAGGCCTTCGATGCCGTCTTCGACGCGAACGAACGCACCGAACGGAACCAGCTTGGTGACCTTACCCGGAACAACCTGGCCGAGGGCGTGGGTGCGGGCGAAGGTCTGCCACGGATCTTCCTGCGTAGCCTTGAGCGACAGGGAAACACGCTCGCGGTCCAGGTCGACCTCGAGAACCTCGACGGTGACTTCCTGGCCAACTTCGACAACCTCGGACGGGTGGTCGATGTGCTTCCAGGACAGCTCGGAAACGTGAACGAGGCCGTCCACGCCGCCCAGGTCCACGAAGGCACCGAAGTTGACGATGGAGGAAACGACGCCGGGACGGACCTGGCCCTTTTCCAGCTTGTTGAGGAACGTGGAGCGCACCTCGGACTGGGTCTGCTCGAGCCATGCACGGCGGGAAAGAACAACGTTGTTGCGGTTCTTGTCCAGCTCGATGATCTTGGCTTCGATCTGCTGACCGATGTACGGAGCAAGGTCGCGCACACGGCGCATCTCGACGAGGGATGCGGGCAGGAAGCCGCGCAGACCGATGTCGAGGATAAGACCACCCTTGACAACCTCGATGACGGTACCGGTGACGACACCGTCTTCTTCCTTGACCTTCTCGATGTCGCCCCAGGCGCGCTCGTACTGAGCACGCTTCTTGGAGAGGATCAGGCGGCCTTCTTTGTCTTCCTTGGTGAGCACCAGGGCTTCGACCTGATCGCCAACGGAGACAACGTCTCCGGGATCAACGTCGTGCTTGATGGACAGCTCGCGGGAGGGGATGACACCTTCGGTCTTGTAACCGATGTCGAGCAGAACTTCGTCGCGGTCGACCTTGACGACGGTACCTTCGACGAGGTCTCCGTCGTTGAAGTACTTGATGGTGGCGTCGACTGCTGCGAGGAAGTCCTCAGCGGTACCGATGTCGTTAATGGCGACTACGGGGGTACCGGGCTTCTCGGTGGAGGTGATGGTCATGTAGTAGGGGCTCCGTTGTGGATAGTTAGTCGGTCAGGCAAACCATCGCGCCCGCGTTATGGAACGCAGGCGCAAAGTACGGCATATCACGAGGATCTGCCGGGTCATCCTGATTTTGTGGATTTTAGATACGTGCACCTAGTGCACGCCCGTTTATTCTAGTCGCACTCGCCAACGCCGGTCAAAGCGCCGCGGCTACTCCGGAGGCCTGTGACCTGCCGGAATGCCGTCAGAAATGCGTCAGGCAGTGCGGCGAGCGTTCGACGGCGAACATGAGCCGCGCTTTCAGCGCAGCCCCCGGTGCGTGCTCGGTGATCCGGCCGGCGGCTTTCTGGGTCACGGGACAGACGGCACCCAGATAGATGGAGCCGAGGTCCGCGACGTCCAGGGACAGTTCCGGCTCCGAGCCCGCCGGAGCCTCCGTGACGTCCGCTTTCCCGCCGCTGACGCCGAGGATCCGACGCGGTCAGCGCCGCCATCGCCAGCCCGTCCGCCTTCGCCGCGGTGAGGTCTTCAGTCATCATGCGGCGCAGCAGGCCCTGGCGGCGGTGCGTTCCGCGCACTGTCACCGCAGTCACCATGTGGGTCCGGAGCTGCCGGCCGTAGCCGACGTTCATGTTCTTGCGCAGCGTGCCGAACGTGGCCACGGGAATGTCGGCACCCAGGGAGCGCGCTGCAACCTCGCCCGTCTGGTAGACGCCCGTCAGCTCACGGTCGTCGGACCGGTACATGGCCATGATTTTCCCGACGAATTCGTCATTGCGGCGGGTGTCGTGGAAGCCGAAGCCCACGGCCTGGATCCAGTCCGTTCCCTGGGCGTAGCCGGGCTCGCCCTTGTCCGCTGCCCTGAACCGCCGGATCTCATAGTTGTCTGCCACGTGCCGCTCCCCCTTGAACCGAAAATGAACTGAAGCCAAGCCAATGGAGCCCGGCCGAATGACTTGCGCAAGGCGCCGGCGAGGGCGCCCTGCGCATCCTGAAATTACTAGTGGCCGGCGTCGTACCAGCTGGGGCCGACGCCGATCTGGACGTCCAGCGGTACGCTCAGGTCCGCGGCGGCCGCCATCTGCTCGGTGACAAGCTTCTCCACGGCCTCACGCTCCCCTGCCGCTACTTCCAAAACCAGTTCGTCGTGGACCTGCAAGAGCATCCGCGACTTCAGGCCCTGGGCCTTCAGTTCAGCGTGCACGCCCAGCATCGCGCGCTTGATGATGTCCGCGGCGGATCCCTGGATGGGAGAGTTCAGCGCGATGCGCTCCGCGTTCTCGCGCAACTGGCGGTCTGTGCTGGTGAGGTCCGGGAGGTACCGGCGCCGCCCCTCGATGGTGGCGGTGTAGCCGTCGACACGGGCCTGGTCCACCACGCCCCGGAGATAGTCGCGTACGGCGCCGAACCGGTCGAAGTAGTCCTTCATGAGCGTGCGCGCCTCGTCGACGGTGATCTCCAGCTGCTTGGACAGGCCGAAGGAGGTCAGGCCGTAGGCGAGGCCATAGGACATCGCCTTGACCTTGGACCGCATCGCGCTGGTCACCTGGTCGGTAGGCACATGGAAGATGTTGGAGCCCACGAACCGGTGCAGGTCCTCGCCGTCCTTGTAGGCCTGGATCAGGCCGGCGTCCCCCGAGAGATGGGCCATAATGCGCATTTCGATCTGCGAGTAGTCCGCGGACAGCAGGCACTCGTAGCCCTCGCTGACCACGAAGATGCCGCGGACGCGCCGGCCCTCCTCGCTTCGGATCGGGATGTTCTGCAGGTTGGGATTGTTGGAGGAGATCCGGCCCGTGGCTGCCACGTTCTGCGCGTAGGTGGTGTGGATCCGGCCGTCCTCCGTGACGGACTTCTTCAGCGACTCCAGCATCTGGCGCAGTTTCGACGACTCGCGGTGCGCCATCAGCTGGACCAGGAATTCGTGCCCGGTCTTTTCCAGCAGGTTCTTGAGCGACGCGGCGTCCGTGGTGTAGCCGGACTTGATCTTCTTGGTCTTCGGCAGCTGGAGTTCGTCGAAGAGGACGCTCTGGAGCTGCTTGGGAGAGCCCAGATTGACCTCGTGGCCGATCGCGGCGAAGGCCAGCTCCTGGGCGTTGTCGATTACCTTGGACAGGTCCGCCAGCTGATCCTCCATGAGCGGCATGGAGATGGCGATTCCCGCGAGCTCCATGTCGGCGAGAACCCGGCTGACCGGCAGCTCAAGGGTGGTCAGCAGCTCCTCGGCCTTCCGCTCCTTCAGTTCCGATTCGAAGTAGCGGCTCAGGGAATGAACGACGGCGGCGACCTGGACCAGCGCGCCCGCCGCCGCGGAGTCGTCGTCGTCGAACGTCAGTTCCAGCTGGCCGGCCTTCGCCGTTTCGGAGGAGAGTGCGATGTTCAGGTGGTGCTGTGCCAGTTCCGCGAGCTCGTAGGTGCGGCGGTCCGGCTGGATGAGGTAACCGGAGATCGAGGTGTCATCCACCACGCCCTCGAGTTCCAGGCCACGGGCGGTGAGGGCTTTCAGTGCGGCCTTGTACCCGTGCATCACCTTCGGTGAATTTTCGTCCCGGAGCCAGTCCGCCAGCACGTTCTCGGCGTCGGCGTCCTGGCCGGCGAGGTCGATATAAGCGGCGGCGCCGTCCCGGACGATCGCCAGCGCGGCGGCGTCCTCGCCGAGCCGTCCCGGCACCAGGTCCACGGCCACGGCAGAGCGCTGCCCGGTGCCTGCCGCCAGGAAGGCACTCAGCTCAGCCGCCGCGGCGGGGGTCACGAAGTCCGGCGTGTCGATGTTCTCGCGCTCGGCGGGTTCCACTTCGTCACTGCCATAGAGGGCAAAGAGCCGGGTGCGGATGGTCTTGAATTCAAGGTCGTCGAACAGCTGCTCCAAGGCGGCCTCGTCGGGCCGCGGCTCCGCGAGTTCGTCCAGCGTTACCGGGAGGTCCAGGTCCGTGTGGAGCCTGTTCAGCCGCCGGTTGCGCTTGACGTCCTCAACGTTTTCGCGCAGGGCGTCCCCCACCTTGCCGCCGATCGCGTCGAGGTGCTCCAGGACCCCCTCCAGCCCGCCGTACAGGTTGATCCATTTGGCGGCCGTCTTGGGGCCGACGCCGGGAACGCCGGGGAGGTTGTCCGCGGACTCCCCCACCAGCGCGGCGAGGTCCGAGTACTGCGGCGGCGTCACAAAGTACTTCTCCTGGATGGCGGCCGCGTCCAGCCGGGGAATGTCGCTGACGCCTTTCCGGGGGTAGAGCACAAACACGTTGTCGGTGATGAGCTGGAAGGCGTCACGGTCCCCGGTCACGAGCAGCACCTCATAGCCGGCCTTGTCTCCCATGGCGGCGAGTGTGGCCAGGATGTCGTCAGCTTCATAACCGGGCATTTTGATGGTCTTGATGCCCCACGCCTGCATGACCTTGTCGATGAGGTCGATCTGGCCGGTCATCTCCCGGGGCGTTTCGTTGCGGCCGCCCTTGTAGTCGCTGTACTCGGCCTTGCGGTGGGTGGTTTCATCCGAGACATCGAAAGCCACCGCGATGTGGGTTGGCTTCTGTTCCTTGATCAGGTTGATGAGCATGGACGTGAAGCCGTGGATCGCATTGGTGTGCTGCCCGTTGGCAGTGGAGAACTTGTCCGCCGGCAGCGCGAAGAAGGCCCGGAACGCCATGGAGTGCCCGTCCAGCACCAGGAGGCGGGGCTGGTCCGTCAGGGGAATGACCGGGGCCTCGGTTGCCGAGACCGACCGGCTGGGCGGTGTGGGGACCGCGACTTCCTGCAGTGTTTCGCTTGCGGACGGGAAAGGGGCCGGTTTGGTAGTTTCACTCACAGGTGCCAGCCTAGTTGCCATGATGGACAATTTCACGCCCGCCCGGTCCGCCGACGAGGCGCGGTTCAAGGATGAACTGGTCGCCGCCGGGGTCCCGGACCATCTCCATGACTGGCTCGGCGAGTTCGGCATCGGCGCCCTCGTGGTGAAGATGGGGATCCGTTTCCTGGAGATGAGCCCTGAGCGGACGGTGGCCACCATGCCGGTGGAGGGGAACACCCAGGTGGCAGGAATCCTTCACGGCGGTGCCCACGTGGTGCTGGCGGAGACGCTGGGATCGTTTGCGGCCGGCATGCATGCCGGGCCCGGGCGCCAGGCACTCGGCATCGAGGTCGGCGCGACCCACCACCGGGCCATCGCGGCGGGCACCGTGACCGGGACGTGCACAGCCATTCACCTGGGGCGCACGCTCACCACGCACGAGATCGTCATGACCGACGAGCAGGGCCGCCGGTTGTCGACGGCCCGCATCACCAACCTCATCCGGGACATCAGCGCGTAGGCGCCTATCCTGGCACGGCCCCGAAACGGTACCGGAGCTCCACGATCCCCCGCCCCAGGGTCTGCGATTCCACCAACTCAAGCGGCGGCGTCGGGCCCTTCACGGGAAGCAGCCGTTTCCCGTCCCCGAGCAGCACCGGGATGACAGAGACGATCAGTTCATCCAGGAGCCCGGCACCGGCGAACTGGGCGGCAAGGTCGCCGCCGCCCACCACCCAGATGTTCTTGCCCGCGGCGTCGCGCCTGAGGTCATCGATGAATTCGCTGATGTCGCCGCGCACGAACGCGATATCGGCGCCGGGCGGCGCAGCGAACTCATGGTGCGTGAAGATCCAGCAGGGCGTGTCCGGGTACGGCCAGTGGCCCGGTTCGTGGTCCATGAGCCACTGGTAGGTGGTCCCGCCCATGGCGATGCAGCCGATGCCGGAGATGAAGGAGTCGTAGCTTTCCTTGCCGCCTTCGAAACCGTCGAACTGCAACAGCCACGCGAGATCGTCATCCCGGGTGGCGATGAACCCGTCGAGGGACGCCGCAACGTAATACTGGACACTGGGCATGGCCCAAGCCTAGCGATTCCGGTCCGGCGTTCCCAGAGTTCACTGACAGCCCTGCCGGCTTGTTAGCTGCTGAAGTACGGGATGATCAGGTAGAGCCCGAACAGCACGGCGAGCCCGCACAGGGCGAAGCACGCGTAAGCCAGCGAACGGAGCCACCCGGGCGCGGTTGTCCGCTGGTCGCCGGCAATGGCGGTAAGCCGGACGCCGAGTGCATAGAGAACCACCACCGTCACCGCGGACACCAGCGTGGCGCCGGCTACGGTGAGGAGTTCCAACCACTTCATCGCTGCGTATCCTTTGACTCGTTTGCCTTGGCGCGGGCCCTGGCGAGGGCCTTCTTCTTCGCGAAACGGACGGCCGATCCGGCCTCCTCGACCTCCACGGCGTTGTGGTGGCCGACCTGGGACTTGCGGGAAACCACGAACATGTAGAGCACGGCGGCGGTGCCTGCCACGGCGGCGATGACCACGCCCACAACCCCGGTCTTGACGAGCAGCGCGGTCAGGGCGCCCACGATGCCGGCGGCGGGCAGCGTGAAGAGCCAGCCGAGGGCGATCTTTCCGACCATGCCCCAGCGGACGGACGTGCCTTTCCGGCCCATCCCCGACCCGATGACGGACCCGGAGGCCACCTGAGTGGTGGACAGCGCGAAGCCCAGGTGCGAGGAAGCCAGGATGGCGGACGCCGTGCTGGTCTCCGCCGCGAAGCCCTGCGCGGGCTTCACCTCGGTCAGCCCCGCCCCCATCGTCCGGATGATGCGCCAGCCCCCGGCGTAGGTGCCCACGGCAATGGCCAGGGCGCAGGCGGCGATGACCCAGATCTGCGGACCCGAACCGGGACGCTGGCTGCCGGCCGAAATGAGGACCAGCGTGATGATGCCCATGGTCTTCTGGGCGTCATTGGTTCCGTGGGCGAGGGCCACGAGGCTTGACGTGAAGATCTGGCCGGTGCGGAAGCCCCCGCGCTTCTGGGTGAGCTTGCTGCCGGTCTCCGGATCATGCCGGGAGGTGAGGGCGTAGGCCAGTCGGGTACAGACGTAGGCAACGATGCCGGCGATCAGGGGCGCAAAGACGGCCGGAAGGATGACTTTCTGGAGGAGGGTCTCCAGATTCACGGAGTTGAACCCGATGCCGGCGATCGCGGCGCCAATGAGTCCGCCGAAGAGTGCGTGCGACGAGCTTGAGGGCAGCCCCTTGAGCCAAGTCACCATGTTCCACAGAATGGCGCCCATGAGACCGGCAAAGATGATGTCCGGTGTTATCTGGACGCCGTCGGAGCCTTCGCGAATGATGCCGCCGGAGACCGTCTTGGCCACTTCCGTGGACAGGAACGCTCCCACGAGGTTCAGGATCGCCGCGAGAGTAACTGCAGTCTTCGGCTTGATGGCACCGGTGGCGATAGGCGTGGCCATCGCGTTCGCGGTGTCATGAAAACCGTTCGTGAAGTCGAAAAATAATGCCAGCGCAATGACCAGCGCCACCATGAAGGTGATATCCACCTGTTGCCCAATCTGCAGAGTCGACGTTCAGCAGTTCCACTTCCCCTGCCTGCCCTGCACAGCATAGTTCACCGAAAGTTAATACGGCGGGAGTTGCAGAGCTGCAGAACGGGCTTGAAACCCTATAGATCGTACGCGCCTTGGCCATGAGCTCCAACCTGCGCACTCAACCGGGTTTGCGGGGGCCGGCCGGCGGGATCCGGCGCGGGTGTTGTCACGGCGGACCCTGGGCGAAGATCCGGATGGTCTCGAGCTCCTGCGGAGACAGGCCGGTCCGCGGGTCCGGCGACACCAGCAGTGCCCGCGCTCCCAGGATCCTCGCCCAGGCCTGGGCGCGGCCCTCATAGGCGAGCTGGTCGTCCACCCAGATGATCCGCTCAGGGGTGCTTATGCCCACGTCGGCCTGGATTGCTTCCAGCTTCCACCACTCCGCGCCGCTTCCCGCGCCGTCCGCGGTGAGCACGGGCCACCGGCTGCCGTTGAGCCCCGTGGCCGGGCAGAGGATGGCCGGAGCCAGCTCCTCCCAGCTGGTCAGCCACACGCACCGGAGGCCCGGCACCGGCACCAGCCGGTTCAGGTCCTCCACCAGCTCCGCCGCGTACGCCACCTCGAGCATTCCGGCGTACGCGTACCGCCAGGCGGTGCCCCACGGCGTGCCGCCCGTCGCACCGAAGGGGCACACCACGCCGTCCACGTCCAAATACAATGAGACATTTCCCACGGCGTTCCCTCCGGAAGCCGAACTTCGATTCTGCGGCCCACGCTACGGAACCGGCGTCCGGACAGGCAAGGCCCCTCAGCTACTCGTCGTGGTGGATTTTGTGCACCCTGGTGACCACAGTGGGGCATGGCACGCGCGTCAGGACCGCGTGCGCCGTCGAACCGAGCAGGAGCCTGCTGAACCCGCCCCGTCCCCGGCTGCCGATCACCAGCATCCGGGCATCCGCCGCCATCTCAACGAGCGCCTTGGCCGGGTCCATGTCGCTTTCCAGCCACTGATGCACCACGAGGTCGGGGAACCTGTCGCCAAGCCCGGCGACGCTTTCGGCGAGGACAACCTTCTCTTCTTCCTCCATCGCCTCGGCGAGCCTGCTGGCGGGCTGTCCCCGCGGTATCCATCTGGCGGGCTGCCGGAAGGCCAGGACCGCTGTCAGTTCGTCCCCTTCTCGGTCAGCCTCGGCGGCCGCAAGCGCAACAGCCTGGCTCGACTCCTCGGAGCCGTCCACGCCCACGACAACTCCCCGCCGTTCGGGTCCCGGGAGGTGCGGAATGACCGCCACGGGGCTGTCCGATGCGGTGACAATCTGGAGCGCCCTGTCGGTCATGGGCCCGCCGTCGGCCCAGTACCTGTCGTGTGATCCGATGACCAGCAAGGAAGCGTCCCTGGACATCTCCTTAAGTGCCGACCCGGTGCCGCCGTGCCGCAGCTGGATCTGGACGTCGACGCCGGGCGCCCGCAGGGCTGCGTCCTGCTGAACTTTCCGCAGGAGCTGCAGGGCAGACTCCTTGATCATCTCGTGGTACTGGAATTCCTGCGCTATCCACCGGTCATCCACGGCATGCATGGCGATCACGGGAAGCTTGAGCCGGGCTGCGCGATCGAGGGACCACGCCATTGCGGCCTCGCTGCCCGCCGACCCGCTGACGCCGACGACAATTGGTTTGTTCATTTCGGAAACCTGCCCTGCTCCATCGCACTGCCTTGCTTCATCGCAAAGCCCGTGGTCAGCAGGCCGAGGGGCCGCTGATACCTTCATTTTCCTCCGCCCGCTGCTGCCCGCGTAAGGGCTTTGGGCCCCTCGCGGGGGCGTCCTTCAGCCCCGGCACGGAGTCCCGGAGCGCTCGGATTCCTCGCGGGTAGACTGTGCCCGTCAGCGCTGTAGCAGGACCGACGAGAGGCACGTGCATGGGCAGCACCGAAGCAGGCCAGGAAATCTCCGACGACGAACTTGAGCTGCTGAACCGGTACTGGGATGCGGCGAACTACCTGACCGTGGCCCAGATTTACCTTCAGGAGAACCCGCTGCTCCGGGAGCCGCTGGAGCCGGACCACATCAAGCCGAGGCTGCTGGGGCACTGGGGAACCGGTCCGGGCCTGTCCCTGGTGTACGTGCACTTGAACCGGCTGATCAGGCGGACGTCCGCAGAGGTTCTGTTCGTGGCCGGCCCGGGGCACGGCGGCCCCTCCGTCGTGGCCAACGTCTACCTCGAGGGCACCTACTCGGAGATATACCCCGACGTCGGGCAGGACGTTGCCGGGCTGCGGCGGCTCGCGCGGCAATTCTCGACTCCGGGCGGCGTGGGCAGCCATGTGGGCCCGGCCACCCCGGGATCCATCCATGAGGGCGGCGAGCTGGGTTATTCACTCATGCACGCGACCGGGGCGGTCATGGACAACCCGGGGCTGATCGCCGCCTGCGTGATTGGCGACGGCGAGGCCGAAACCGGGCCGCTGGCAGCATCATGGACGGCGCCGTTCTTTCTCAACCCCGCACGGGACGGCGCAGTCCTGCCGATCCTGCACCTCAACGGACACAAGATTTCGGGGCCCACGGTGCTCGGCCGCCGCTCAGACGCGGACGTGGAAGCCCTGCTGCGGGCGCACGGCTGGGACCCGGTGACGGTTTCCGGAGACCGGCCCGGTCACGTCCACCGGGCGATGGCCTCGGCCGTCGACCGAGCGTACGCTGCCATCCGGGACATCCAGGAGCAGGCCCGCGGCGGCCGCACGGCGGACGCCGCCCGCTGGCCCGCCATCATCCTGCGGACACCCAAGGGGTGGACCGGCCCTGAAACCGTGGACGGCAGCCCGGTCGAGGGAACCTTCCGCGCCCACCAGGTGCCGCTCTCCGGCGTCAAGGACAATCCGGAGCACCTCGCGCTGCTTGAACAGTGGATGCGTTCCTACAAGCCGGAAACTCTTTTCGATGACGCCGGCCGGCTCGTACCCGAACTGGCAGCGCTGGCGCCGGAGGGCCGGCTGCGGATGGGGTCCGTGCCCCCGGCCAACGGCCAGCCGGCCGTCCCGCTCGTGATCCCTGACCTCGGTCAGTATGCCGTCAACCCCGGCGAGCGCGGCTCCACCAGCAGCGAGACCACCAAACCGCTCGGCGAACTGTTCAGGGACCTCTACCTCAGCACGGCGGACAACCCCCGGTTCCGGCTGTTCTGCCCGGACGAGACCAACAGCAACCGGCTGGGTGCCGTGTTCGAAGCCACGGACCGGTGCCTGCTCCTTCCCCCGCACGGCGGTGACGCCGCGGACGACCACGTCTCGCCGGACGGCAGGGTCATGGAGGTGCTCTCCGAGCACCTGTGCCAGGGCTGGCTGGAAGGCTACCTGCTGACGGGGAGGCACGGGTTCTTCGCCAGCTACGAGGCGTTTGCGATGGTCAGCGCCTCCATGACGGTCCAGCACGCCAAGTGGCTGCAGCACGCCCGCGAGCTCGAATGGCGCTCCCCTGTTCCGAGCCTGAACATCCTGCTGACGTCAACGTGCTGGCGAAACGACCACAACGGGTTCAGCCATCAGGGTCCTGGCCTGATCGACACCGTGCTTTCCCTCTCGGGCGAAGTGACCAGGATCTACCTCCCGCCGGATTCCAACACCCTGCTGGCCACGGCGGAGCACGTCCTGCTCAGCACCGACTACGTCAACCTCGTGGTGGTGGACAAGCAGGCCCATCCCCAGTACCTCACCCTTGAGGAAGCACGTGCCCATGCCGAAGCCGGAGCATCGCGCTGGGCCTGGGCCGGGAATGAGGACCAGGGCGGCACCGCCGGCCCTGACATCGTCCTCGCCTGTGCTGGGGACATCCCCACCGAGGAGACGCTGGCCGCCGCGTGGCTCCTGCAGCGGCACGTCCCGGACGCCCGTGTGCGGGTGGTCAACGTCATGGACGCGATGGTCCTTCCGCCCAGGGACACCCACCCGCACGGTCTCGACGACGGGACGTTCAGTTCGCTGTTCACGGAGAGCTGCGATGTGGTTGTCGCCTGGCACGGCTACGCACGATCGTTCCACCAGTTGCTGCACGGCCGCCCGAACCCGGAACGCTTCCACGTCCGCGGATACAGCCAGCAGGGAACCACCACAACGCCCTTCGACATGGTGGTGCTCAACCGCATGAGCCGCTACCATCTGGCCCTGGAGGCGCTCCGGCGCATGCCGCGGCAGCTTCCGGGCGCCAAAGCGCTCACGGACCATTGCAACCGGCAGCTGGACGCCCATGCGGAGTACATCCGCGAGCACTTCGAGGACCTTCCGGAGATCCGCGAGTGGGCCTGGACGCCGCCGGGCTAGGCTGGCTCTCCCGATTCAGGTGGAACCGCGGTTCACGTCGCGGCCGACCGCCCTGTCCCGAGCATCCGGGCGACTTTCTCCTCGAGTGCCGCACGTGTTGCATCGGGCAGGACAATCAGGCCCTCCAGATCGTGCCGCGCGCGCTTGTACGCCGTCTGCCGTTCGGCCGGCGTGGCGGCCTCATCTTCGGCGATCCGCAGCAGCTTCCGTGCCGTCGCTAGCTTCTGGCGTTCCTCCGCTGAAAAGTTGCTGTCCCTGATGCGCCGGGCTTCGCGCTCGGCGATGTCGAACGCGAGCTCAAAACTGCGAACGGCTGCGCGGTATTCGTCCAGGCGGGTCCTGTTGCCCATGCGGGCCGGATCCGCGGGCCGCAGCCCGTCGGCTTCCCGTTTGGCCCGCAGGAACGCCACGGTGAGAGGTTCCCGGACGTCCGTCATGACGGGGAAGTCGATGAGTTTGCCCACGTCCAGCTCGTAGTCCAGCCAGCGCCGGTTGACGTCATCGTGCGCGGCCAGCAGCGCCGCGACCTCGGCTTCGCCGGCCTGCTCCGCCGAGAGCGCCTGGTTCCGGAGCCGGTAGAGCTCCACCCTGCGCTGGTGCCGCTGTTCGCTGGCCTTCGACCACGCCTTGCTCCACCCGCCAACGACTCCGCTCAACGGAAATATGAGCCACCAGAAGTGGCCGATGAAGTCAAAAAGGGGCTGCATTCGTCAATGGTCGCACCGCCCCGCACGCACCTCAAGGGTGCAGTCGCCGTGCCGGGGCAACGCCTGCTCCGACCCGCGCGATGGCGCCGCTAGGAAGCCGGCGCTGCCTGTCCGCCCGGGGCGTTGACGTTGACCAGCCACGCGATGCCGAACCTGTCGGTGCACATACCGAAGATGTCGCCCCACGGCGCGCGTTCCATCGGGACCGTGACGGTGCCGCCTTCACCGGACAGCTTGTCGTAGTAGCCGCGCAGTTCGCCTTCGTCCTCTCCGCTGAGGGATACCGAGATGCTGGTTCCGGGCGTGTAGTCCATGGACTTGGGGGTGTCGGCCCCCATGAGAACGAAGCCTTTGTCCGCAGTCAGCATCCCGTGCATGATCTTGTCCGCCTCGGCCGGGTCCTCGCTGGCGTTGAAGTCCCCGAAGGTGTTCAGCGTGAGTTGGCCGCCAAAGACGGACTGGTAGAAGTTCATGGCCTCGCGGGCGTTGTCACGGAAGCTGATGTACGGGTTGAGCAGCGTGGACACGGTCGGTTCTCCTTATGTGGCGGAACTTGTGTGACGGAAGTGAAGCACTACAAATGTTGCCCCAAACCCGGCCGCGTTCATAGGGGTTCTCCCGGTTCCCCGCGGCGTCACGTTCCCCGCGGCGTCAGGGCCGGAACCGGTAGCCGATGCCCGCCTCGGTCAGGAGGTGGCGCGGATTGCCGGTGTCCGCTTCCAGTTTGCGGCGGAGCTGGGCGATGTAGACGCGCAGGTAGTTGGCTTCCTTGGCGTAGGCGGGACCCCATACGGTCGAGAGGATCTGCTGCTGGGTGACGAGCTTTCCGGGGTTGCGGACCAGGAGTTCCAGGATGCTCCATTCGGTGGGGGTCAGCCGCACCGACTCCCCGTTCCGGGTGACCACCCGCTGGCCGAGGTCCACCGTGAATTCGGCCGTGGTGACGGTGGGCGCTTCTGCGGCCTCCGGGGCCCGGCGCAGCAGCGCACGGAGCCGGGCGAGGAGTTCCTCCAGGCCAAACGGCTTGGTGATGTAGTCATCGGCCCCGGCATCCAGGGCGTCGACTTTGTCGGCTGACCCGTGCCGGGCAGAGAGCACCAGCACGGGCGCACTGCTCCAGCGGCGGAATTCTGTCAGCACGGCGGCCCCGTCCATGTCGGGGAGCCCGAGGTCCAGAACCACCAGGCCGGGCGGGTTGCGGGTGGCCGCCAGCAACGCCGAGCGGCCGTCCGGGGCAGTGTCCACGCTGTACCCGTGCGCCTGCAGGGTGATCCTCAGGGCCTTCAGCAGGTGGGGATCATCGTCCACCACGAGGATGCTGGTCACGGTGCGGCCTCCGCAGGACCATCCGCCGCGCCGCCGGGCGCCGCAGCGGCGGAGAGGGCCGAGGAAGCGGAACCGGCGGAGACCGGGCCGGCGCCGACGCCGGTCGACAACCGCAGGCGGATCACCATGGTGAGGCCTCCGCCTGGGGTTTCCTGCGCCGTCAGGCTTCCGCCCATCGCGGCGACGAACCCCTTGGCAACCGCCAGGCCCAGGCCCACGCCGGAGGTCCGCGCAATGTCGTCCAGGCGCTGGAAAGGCCGGAACATGGCCACGACGTTGCTGGCCGGCACGCCGCTGCCGTGATCAATGATCCTCAGCTCGCCGGAGGGATGCCCGTCCAGGGTGGCAGTGCTGAGGCCTCCGGCGGAGCCGGCGACAGTGATGTCGGACCCTGGCGCGTACTTGACGGCATTTTCAACGATGTTGGCGATGACACGTTCAAGCAGGCCCGGGTCGGCGTCGACGGCTGGCATGTTGGGCGGCAGGTCCACCCGCACGGTTCCGGCGGGCAGGCCGCGCAGGGCGGGAGGAACCACCTCAAACCACCGGACCGGCCTGAGGAGCGGCTGGACCGAATCCGCGGTAATCCGCGACATGTCCAGGAGGTTCCCCACGAGGACGTCGAGCCGGTCCGTGCATTCATCGATGGTTTCCAGCAGTTCCTTCTGTTCGCCCGGCGTGTACGTGACCGCCGTCTGAAGGAGGCCGCCCACGGCCAGCTTGATTCCTGCCAGCGGCGTCCGCAGGTCGTGGGACACGGCCCGTAGAATGGCCGTGCGCATCGTGTTCCCTTCGGCAAGCCGCAGAACCTCCAGCCGGCTGGCAGCCAGCTGCTGGCGCTCCAGCTGGGCCATCACATGCACCGCGAAGGCACCCAGCAGGCGGCTATCCGCGGCCGGCACTGCGCGGCCAAAGAGCACCAGCCAGGTGCCGCCGTCGATCGGCTCGACCGTATGTCCGGCGAAGTCCCGTCCCTCGCGTTCCGGTTCTGTCAGCGCCCCGGCGCTCGCGAGCAGCCGGACGTCACGGTCCGCGCCGCCGTCCGGATTCCCCCGGGCACGGTGGCTGCCGGCGACATGGCCGGCTGAGGTTGAGCCGGCCGCACCTGGACCGGCCGCACTTGAGCCGGCTGCGGCGGCGAACCCGCCGGCCCCGGTGAACACCGCGGCGGCGCGCACCCCGAAGACGTCCAGCGCCTGCTCCAGCAGGCTGGCCACAGTGTCCTCTGACCGGGTCGCCCCGCGGGTGAGGTCGCCCAGCGTTGCCGCTTCGGCCCGGGCGCGGGCGGCCTCCTTGGAGCGGCGGGCGGACCGGTCCACCACGCCGGCCACTGCCACGGACACTCCGACGAACACGCCCAGTGAGAGCAGGTCCTGGGGGTCGTGGATGGCGAGGTCGCCCACGGGCGGCGTGGAGAAGTAGTTGACCAGCAGGCTGCTCCAGAGCGCACCGGCGACGGCCGGCCACAAGCCGCCGACCAGGGCGACGGCCACGGCACCGGCAAGCTGGAGCAGGGCGGCGGTGGCCACGCTGTGATCGAAGGAGGCCAGCAGCAGCTGCATCAGTACGGGAACCGCGGCTGCGAGGACAAACCCGACGCCCACACGGACCCGGCCGAGATCCCGTTGCCTTGTTCGGCCTGCACCGCGGCCGGCCTGGGGATGGGGCACCACCTGCACATCGATGTCTCCGGCCCCACGGACAATCCGGGACTCAGAGCCGCCGGACGCGAACGGGGCCATCCTCCGGCTGCGGGACTGGCCGATGACGATCCTGGTGGCGCCGACGTTCGCGGCGAACTCGAGGAGCGCCCGGGCAGGATCCGGTGCCGCGACGGTGTGGTAGCTGCCGCCCAGCTCCACGATGAGCCGGCGCTGGGCTTCGAGGGCCTGGGGCGATTCGCCGGAGACGCCGCCGGCGGAACGGACATGGACCGCGATCAGCTCCCCCTCCCCGGAGGCACCGAGGATCCTGGCCGCGCGGCGGATCAGGATCTCCCCCTCACCTCCACCGGACAAGCCAATGACAATCCGTTCCCGTGCCATGACGCCATTCTTTCACCAGTGCGGGTTCATGTGGCCCCGCGGGCCGGCCGGCGCGGGCCGGCAGCATGGCGTGCCTCACACCGGCGTTAAGGATCCGTCAAGATACCGAACAAACCGGCGGAGTCCCACGGGTCCGGTGCTAGTTTCGGCTGTGCCCGCGGCGCCGTGCTGCGTGCTGAAAGGCCCCATGACCACCATGACCCGTCCGCCCGCGGACCCCTCGGCGCTCCGGCCCCACCGGCAGGCGCGGCTCAAGAGCTGGCTGCTCCTGGGCCTGCAGGACAGCAAGGGATCCCACCAGGGGCCCGGCGGACTGACCGCGGCGCACGAGCGCCGTCACCCGTGGTGGCAGGTCATGTGCCTGACCGGGGTGGACTACTTCTCCACGCTCGGTTACCAGCCGGCCATTGCGGCGCTCGCGGCCGGAGCCATTTCTCCGCTGGCCACGCTTGTCTTGGTTGCCGTCACGCTTTGCGGGGCACTGCCCGTGTACCGCCGGGTAGCCGGCGAGAGCTCCCGCGGCGAGGGATCCATTGCCATGCTCGAGCGGCTGCTGCCGCGGTGGGGCGGCAAACTCTTCGTCCTGGTGCTGCTCGGCTTCGCGGCCACGGACTTCATGATCACCATGACCCTGTCCGCCGCGGATGCGACAGCGCACCTCGTCCAGAACCCGTACTCCCCCGGCTGGCTGCACGGCCAGGAAATCCCGGTGACGCTCGTCCTGCTGGCTCTGCTCGCCGCGGTGTTCCTGCGCGGGTTCAAGGAGGCGATCGGCATCGCCGTCGTGCTCGTGGCCGTGTATCTGGGCCTGAACGTCGTCGTGGTGGCGAGGACCGCCGTCGAGACCCTGACCCATCCGGCCGCCGTCGGTGACTGGTGGCGGGCCCTGGCCACCTCGCACGGGAATCCGGTCCTGGCCGTGGGCATCGCCCTGCTGGTGTTCCCCAAGCTGGCGCTCGGCCTGTCCGGCTTTGAAACCGGGGTCGCTGTCATGCCGCAGGTCCGCGGCCACGTGACCGACACCCCGGAAAACCCGGCCGGCCGCATCCAGGGCACCCGCCGCATGCTGACCACCGCGGCGCTGATCATGAGCGCCTTCCTGATCGCCAGCAGCTTCATCAGCGTCATCCTCATTCCCGGCCCCGAATTCGAGCCGGGCGGGCAGGCGAACGGACGCGCCCTGGCGTTTCTGGCCCACGAGTACCTCGGGCCGGGCTTCGGCACCGTCTACGACGTCAGCACCATCGCCATCCTGTGGTTCGCCGGCGCGTCCGCGATGGCCGGCCTGCTGAACCTCGTCCCTAAGTACCTCCCCCGCTACGGGATGGCGCCCGAATGGGCCAAGGCCGTCCGGCCCCTGGTGCTGGTCTTCGCGGTGATCGCCTTCCTGGTCACCATCCTCTTCGAGGCCGACGTCGATGCCCAGGGCGGCGCGTACGCCACCGGCGTCCTGGTGCTGATGACGTCCGCGGCCGTTGCCGTGGCGCTCTCGGCCCGCCGCCGCCAGCAGCGGAAACGGACCCTCGGATTTGGCCTGATCGCCCTCGTGTTCATCTACACCACCATCGTCAACATGGTGGAACGGCCCGAAGGGATCCGGATCGCAGGGTTCTTCATCGTGGGCATCATCGTGATCTCGCTGCTTTCCAGGATCGGGCGGTCCTTCGAACTCCACGCCACCCATGTCCGCCTGGACAGGACGGCCCTGGAATTCGTGGCGGCGGACGACGAAGGCCCCATGGGCATCATCGCCCACGAACCCCTGAGGGTGAGCGCCGACGCGTACCGGCAGAAACTGACGTCCGCCATAGAGGTCAGCCACCTGCCGGTCGACTACGAGGCGCTGTTCCTGGAAGTGATCGTGGACGATTCCTCCGACTTCGAGACCGAACTGCAGGTGCGCGGAGTGGTCCGGCACGGCTACCGGATCCTGGAGGTGCACGGGCCCGTGGTGCCCAACACCATCGCCTCCGTGCTGCTGCACATCCGGGACGTCACGGGGCTCATGCCGCACATCTATTTCCGCTGGACCGAGGGAAACCCCGTGGTGAACCTGCTGCGCTTCCTGTTCCTGGGCGAAGGCGAGATCGCACCGGTCACCCGCGAAGTGCTGCGCGAAGCCGAGCCAGACGTCACAAAGCGGCCCTGGGTCCACGTGGGATGAGTGCGGGAACCGCTGCTGGGCCGTAGGCTCGTGGCATGGCGAGATTCTTTGATGTTCACCCCGAGGACCCACAGCCGCGCGCGATTTCGCAAATCGTGGATCTCCTTCATTCGGGCGGCCTGATCGCCTACCCCACGGACTCGTGCTACGCCCTCGGCGCGCAACTGGGCAACAAGGAGGCGCTGGACCGGATCCGGACCATCCGCCAGCTGGACAGCAAGCACCACTTCACGCTGGTCTGCCGCGACTTCGCCCAGCTGGGGCAGTTCGTGAACATCGGCAACGATGTGTTCCGCAGCATCAAATCCGTGACGCCGGGCAGCTACACCTTCATCCTGCCGGCCACCAAGGAAGTGCCCCGAAGGCTCCTGCATCCGAAGAAGAAAACCGTGGGCGTGCGTATCCCGGACCACAACTTCGTGCAGGCCCTCCTGGCCGAGCTGGGGGAACCGCTGCTGTCCAGCACGCTGCTGCTGCCGGACGAGGAGGATCCGCTCACGCAGGGCTGGGAAATCAAGGAGCGGCTTGACCACGTGGTGGACGCCGTCGTCGATTCCGGCGACTGCGGCGCGGAGCCGACCACCGTGGTCGACTTTTCCAGCGGCGTGGCCGAGGTGGTGCGCCGGGGAACCGGCGATCCGTCGCGGTTTGAATAGGGCAGTTTCGGCCGGGCAGTTTCGGCGCGCGGGGTGATGAAAGCCGCGTAGTACTGGTTGGCTTCGACGGGAGGCCTTTACACTGTAATCCACGCTGGGAGCCAAACCCTTCCGTGGAAGCAGGACAGCATGGCAATGACGCCGCAGGGACTCTGCACCACAGCCCCGCCTGTGACAGGGCTGGTGCGACACCGGCTGATTCATGCAATTCGTGGGCCCGCGGAAGCACGGCTCGGGCTGGTTATTGCGCCCCCGGGAACGGGCAAAACCACCCTCCTCTCACACTGGGCCGCCCAGGAGCGCGCCACAGTGGGCTGGTACCGGGCAAAATCCCATGACGTAAAGGCCGGCCAGATGCTTGCCCGATTCGCCACAGCACTCGCAACGGCTGTCGGAGGTGAACGTGCTCGCTCCGTCCCGGAGCTCGCCACGATGGCAGGCCGGCTGGTAAGTCCCGTCTACTTCGTCGTGGACGACCTTCAGGAGTTAGCCAACACGTCCGCGGAGTCAGAACTGGAGCAGCTGCTTTCCCTCGGTTCTCCGCATTTGCACTTTCTCATAGGCAGCCGGCGGCCCCCGTCCTTCAACCTCGCCCGCTCCGAGCTTCCGGCGTATGTCACCGTGGACGGCGACGACTTGCGCTTCCGGGCGCCTGAAGTGGAGCAGCTGTTCCGAATCACGTACAAACAGCCGCTTAGCCCGGCCGGTGTTTTCAATCTGACAGACAGGACCGACGGCTGGGCGGCTGCCCTCCACCTTTTCCACGTCGCAGCGAAGAACCGTTCTTCGGTGGAACGGCGCCGAGCTGCGGAATCACTTGGCCCGGCATCAAGCTATGCAAGGGACTACTTGACCCGCCATTTCCTGGCCGGCATCTCCCAAGGCATGGAAAGGGTGCTTCGCCACACCTGCCTCCTGGAACTGCTGACTCCGTCCCGTTGTGATTCGATTCTCGGCACCGGCGACAGCACACTGATACTTCACGAGCTCGAAAAGCTCGGAATAGTGATCAGCGATGACGGCGGAACATCGTTCCGGCTACCGGAAGTACTGCGCCAGCACTTGATTGCCGCTCTCGGCGAGGCCGGTCAGGAGTTGCCCGAGGATATCCGGCGCCGCACAGCAGCGGTCCTGGAGCAGGACGGAGAGGAATGTGCCGCGTTGCGGGTGCTGGCCGACGGCCAGGACTGGGGGCACGTTCGGGAAACAATGGTCCGTGCCGGGCAGCGGACGTACCTTCCCGGCGCATGCCGGTGGGCAGCAACAGCCCCGGAATCCTTGGTCCGGGAGGATGCTCTTTTTGCGTTAGCCGCGGCGCGGCACTTGCTGGATGACGGGTGCGCGGCCGCTGCCTACAGGACCGCGGCTCAAATTCCCAGGCTAACCCGTGATGCGGATCTGCTCAGGACTGCCCGGAACCTGCAGCTCACGGCGGCCGTTTGGGCTGGCGACGCGCCGGCAACGGGACCGGGCCCGGCGGGCGTCCTCCGGGCCGCTAGCCACGGAAGCCCTGGGTCAGTCGCTCGGGCCCTGCACGATCACCGACGGGCGCAGGACGGTCTTGCCAAAGGCCTTTCGCTCCTGCTCGCAGGTGATCAACGCGGCGCGCTACCGTTCCTGAGACGCTGTGCAGAGCGCCCGGACGATGACACGCTGGCGGGCCTTGCAGCACAACTTGCGTTGGCGGTTTTCGGCCCTGAATCGTCAACATTGGGACTCAACGGGCCTGCTGACGACGTCGATGCTGTTCAACGACAGGCCGAACGACTCGGGTTCACCTGGCTTGCCCGCCTGGCACGGGGCGTCCAGGCGGCCCATTTTGGGAAGGCCGGCAGTCAGGACGCCGTGCAATCGGCGCTGGAAACTTGCGAGCTGCGCGGCGACGAGTGGGGCGCTGCACTCATCGCCGCAGCTGCCGCACTCATGTGGTTGCGCGCCGGGAGGTCAGACTACAGCGCCTTCGAATCCCTCGCAGTGCGGTTCCGCAGGCTGGACGCCGGTGCACTTGAAGCCTGGGCCCAGTCGGCTCAAGCGCTGGTCGGCGCAGCGCAGGACCTGCCAGGGGCGGCCGACGACGCGCTGGCTGCAGAATCCTTTGCCCGGACTGCGGGCGTGCCGGGGGCGCTCGCCGTCGCATACGCCGCCCTGGCCCAAGTCCGGCCGGAGCACGCCGCGGAAATCATGCAGGTCGCTGCCGAAACCGCCAGGTCGGCCGGTTTCGTTTGCCGTCCGTGGACGTGGACGGGTACCGCAGCAAGGAGTGAACCGCCAGCCCTCCCGGGCATTCGCTCTGGAGGCGCACCGGTGACGATCCGGCCTGTTGCAGTTTCCGTCGTGGCGGCCCTGCCGGCCCTCGACGTCCGGTGTTTCGGCGGATTTTCGGTCCGGGCCAACGCAGTCAGCGTTGACTTGTCGACGGTGCGCCCCCAAGCACGCACTGTATTGCGCATCCTCGCCCTCCATGCAGGACGCCCGGTGCACCGGGACCGCCTCGCCGGGGAACTGTGGGCGGACCTCGACAGCCCATCGGCCCTGCACAATCTCCAGGTCAGCGTCTCGAATCTTCGTCGGGCACTTCAGCCGGAAGGACCCGCGGAAAGCCGCCAGCTCATCAGGCGGCAGGGAGAGGCCTATGCCTTGGTTCTCGACGGCGGATCAACCTTTGATCTCTCCGATTTTGACCGGGCAGTTCACGATGCGTCCATAGCTAGATCCACAGGGGATCGTGACGAAGCAGCAGCGAGGCTGAGGCGGGCAGTTGAACTGTACGCAGGCGAAGTTCTGCCCGAGGACGGTCCTGCAGAGTGGGTGACGGATACACGAGAACGTTACCGGATCCGGGCAGCGGAGGCAGCTGCCGCGCTGGCCAGTCTTGAACTCTCGTTGGGTGACGCCGCAGCAGCAGCCGCGGCGGCCACGAGAAGTGTTGAAATCGACCCGTGGCGGGACGAGTCTTGGCGGACTCTCATCGGGATCTACCGTTCTTCCGGCGATCCGGCTGCAGCGGAGCATGCAGAGCGGCGGTACCGCGGCATGCTGAGCGCGTTGGGAGTACCGCCCAACGCGGGACTCCACCCGCGGTCCTGACAGCTATTACCGTTTCGAAAATTGCACCCCGGCGATGGACACGGATTTAGCTGTGGCACTGGTCGGTTCCACTATGGTCAGCCGAACCGCTTCCACGTTGTCCGCTCCCACATAGTAGCCGTGCCTTTGCGTGTCAGCCGGCACATCAACCTGGGGGAAGTTCTGATACGTCCCTTCCTTGGCACCCTTATGATGCACGGATATGAGAACTTTCGACGGCCGCTGTTCCTCGCGTGAGGCCAGTGGTTCCGGCTTCAGCCCTGTGATGAACACATAGACAAGACGAGTTGGCCCCGCGAATGTAGCCTCAAGGAAGTTAGAGTGCTCACCGTCTTTGAGTTTTCCCGCCCATGAGGTGTTCGAGAATCCGTCGTTGGCAAGCTCGGGATCCTTGGTGGAATCCGATGCAGTCATTTTCAGGTCGCCAACCGGACCATCGAAAAGTTCGTCCAGGACACGCTGCGGCGCACCTCCAATCGAGTCTCTGTTGGCGTAGGCCCCGCCGCCCAACAGCCCCAGCACCGCAACCGAAGCTGCGGATCGCGTCGGGAAACGCCTTGACTTCCATCTGGGCCGAGTGCCCGCCGGTAGGGCCCTCCCTTCCGGCCGCCTAAACAGCCTCCTCCACCAGGACAGCCGGGGAACTTCCGAAACGTCAGTACCCGGGTCCACTGCGAGGCTGGCCGCACAGCGCCGGCAGAAACTTCGATCAGCCTGGTTTCCGGTCCCGCACGTTGCGCAGACCAGCTCGCCAGCGGCCGTGGAAGCGTCACTGTCCGTAGGAAGTACACGCGGGGCGCTGGCGACCCGTTGGCCCGGCTTCACGGCAGCCGGCTCGACATCCATGACGGCCACCGTGTCGCCCTTGTTTCCATCACCGACGGGATCCCGCCTGGATTCCTGCCCTCCCCCGCCGGGTGCGCTGTCGGCCCGGACTGTGCCGCTCTGGCCGGGGTTTCCGGTGCCGGCGGCGCTCCGTCTTCCGAGTGGCGTTCGCTGCCGAGGTTCGGCCGACTCGCCCGCCGTCGGGACCGGAGGCACGGTTACCTGGGGCAGCTCCGCCGTGTCCGGCCGCGGCCCCGGCGGCGTATTCGGCCCGGGTCCGGAGGTGGCGGCCTGCGGTCTATCGACGGCGCCGGCGGGCGGACGCTGCCATTCGAGGTAGGCGCCGCAGTTGGTGCAGAAACTCTCGCCGTCGTCGTTGCGCGCACTGCAATCTCCGCAGATTAGCACCGCCTGCTCCTCAGGAATCGTCGGAGTAACGAACAGCCGAGGTGAGGACCTCGACGGTGTGGGGAACATGGGCTGGCTTCACCGAGCTGATGATGCCCTCCAGCCGTGCCAGGCTGACTGCCTCGACGGCGGCGGCGTACACCGTGACGTGCAGGTGTGCAGTGGCCTGGCCCGGCAACTCCGCGCCCGGGGATTGGGACCAGGCA
Organism: Burkholderia sp. RS01; assembly: GCF_039748055.1. Lineage (NCBI taxonomy): Bacteria > Pseudomonadati > Pseudomonadota > Betaproteobacteria > Burkholderiales > Burkholderiaceae > Burkholderia > Burkholderia sp. RS01. The sequence continues at coordinate 29,954 of NZ_JBDLAK010000005.1, read as the reverse complement.
GCGCCGCCACTGTCCTCAATCCGCACGTCCCGGACACCGCTGACGGCAAGTCGCACGGCATCGGCCAGACCAGGGAGCGTGCCGCGCCGCCTGTGAATTGTTGCGGCGTGGGCAATCACGTCCCGCCGCTGAGCCGTGGACCAGGAATCATTCACCCTCACGCCAACCCAGTCGGCCAGCCAGTCCAGAAAATCTTCGGGGGCCAAGCGCGGATCCAGGTAGCATGCCAGGCCGTCCAACGTAGTGAACACGGGAGCAAGGGCGTCGTCGAAGGCCAGCAGGAACCGCTGGAGGAAGGCGTCCTCCTGCAGGACCGCCGGAAGGCGGGTGGCCAACGGAACGGCACTGCCCAGCCCGTCCACCATGCCGCGCATCTCAGACCCCTTCCGAAACGCGGACTTGGTGATCGAACGAAAAGACCAGCGCGTTCCGGTTCACGTCGATGCGCTGCTGTGGTTCGCCGCGCTTCCCCGTCAGCGGATCAGCGGCGAAAACGCGGACGTCGTCGACGATCTCGGTCCCGGCCAGGCCCTGAAGGACGGCGTGCACTTCGCCGCCATGCACGGGACGGCCGAACGGCCACCCTTCGCCGTCGGGACCGCCCCTGATCGGGTCGAAGTAGCTGTAGAGTGCCCGCAGGGCGTCTGCACGCAGACGCCCCGGTGAGACCCGTGGACGGGCTGTCAGCTGCGCAACGACGGTCACGCCCCGGTAGAAAGGCGGCTCCACGAGCACCCGCGCCCCGACGGGCCGGCGCTGGTCCAGGTAGGCGGCAACCTCGGCGAGAGTCTCGGCATCCGGGACCAGATCACTGAACGTCAGCCGGTTGTTCTTGTCCGGAACCGCCGCCGGAACAACCAGGATCCTTACGCCCCCTGCCTCTTCGGGGGTAACCGCCGGAATGCAACGGACGCGTGCGATGTCCGGGGCGGCACGCTTCGCGAGCTGTTCATAGTCCTCGGCGGTGATGGCCCGGTCCCGGGTGCGCAGCGCGAGGGGTCCGCGCTCCTTCGCCTGCTCGATGGTTTCCCCGGCAACCCCGCCGTGTGCGGCGCGACGGTTCTCCACGCTGTTGACAAAGGGAATGGAGGAGCGCAACACGGACAGCGCCCGGGCAGCAACGTTTCCCCGGGGGCCCCCGCCCGTTCGGTAGTTCGGAACGCGTATCGGGCTGCCGGCAGGCGGCACGGCACCGTAGCTCCGGAGGGAACCGTCTGGCTCCCGCACGGCTGGGGGAAAGCGCAGGATGCCTGACGTGCGGTCCAGCACCACAACACGGTCGTCAGGAGCTGACCCGGCGAACGAGTCCGCCTCGGTCCAGGTCTCCCAGCCGGAGCCTCCGGCGACCTCCACGATGAAATCGTCCCCGCCGGGCAGCACGGGACGGCGGCCCAGTTCGAAAGACTGCCCGGGAACGCCTTCAGACATCCCCACGACTTCGTCATAGATCGTTTCCGCGTGGATCGCGGGAACGGAGCCGCCTATCGTAAAGGCGCTAGCAGAACTCACGGTCGGAGAAGCGCTGTACGACGGATAGCCGGGCAGCGGCTCCACCACACGGCAACGAAGCCAGCCTGCCCGCGTGCCGCCCTGAACAGACGACGCATGCCGATGCGGCAAATGGATCACCACGTCACCGGGCCGGTTCAGGCCTCCGGTACCGTCGCTGTCCAGATCACACGGGACCCAGGAGCTGCCGTCCCAGGCCTCCCACACCAACGGGGGGTGGCTGGGGTTTACACCCACGCCGCGGACCTCGCACTCGAACCGCAGCACCACGGCACATGAGGGCGCCGCGTCATTCAGACCCAGCAACAATGCGTCGCCGGGCACGGGCGGTGTTCCGAAGCACGGGAAGCTGCCGTCGCCGTGCAATGCTTCGGTGCGCGGCACCGCTGCGCCGCCGTCCAGTTGGGCCAGAACATGTGCCAGCCGGCGCGGCGGCACCGTCAGCTCGCGCGTCGTCGCGAAAACAACTGCCTCTTCCTCCTCGGTGCGCCGCGTCGAAGCCTCGGCCCCGCTCGGGATGACGACGGCGTCCGGTTGCGGAGCGGACAACCTCATCAGGAGCTCGACGGACGCCGCCGTCGGCGGGTGAAGAGTCACCCCGAGAAGCTCCAGAAAGGCGACGTAAAGGCGGTCGGGTACGCGGTTCAGCCGGTAGAAGAGCTCGTCCACCATGAAGGCGAAAGTCTCAATGAGGGTTACGCCCGGATCGGAGACGTTGTGGTCAGTCCACTCGGGGCAATAGTGCGCCACCATGCGCTTGGCGTCGTCCACCAGGTCCTGGAAGCGGCGGTCATCAAGATTGGGTGAAGGGAGCATTACGACGCGGCCTCCTCGCCGTTGCGCGGAATGACATAGAAGGGGAAGACCAGGTTGCGCGGATCGTTGGTGCCCCTGATCGTGTACTGCACGTCGATGAGAAGCAACCCCGCGTCCGCGCCGTCGAAGTTGACGATCACGTTCTCAAGGGTGATCCGGGGCTCCCAGCGGTCCAGGGCCACGCGCACGGCATAGGCGATGTCTCCGGCCGTTGCTGCGTCCGCGGGCGCGAAGACGTAATCGTGGACTGAGCAGCCGAACTCCGGCCGCATGGGCCGCTCTCCCGGGGATGTTGCCAGGATGAGGTGGATGCTCTCCTCAATTTCGCGCTGGTCACGGACCAGCGCAATGCTGCCGGTCCGGTCGGTCCGCAGCGGGAATGCCCACCCGGCGCCTATGAACTCCTGCCCCACCTCGTTGCCTCCTGTCGTTGTCCGGCCCCGGGCCCGACTCAGTTGATCCGGACCAGACCGCCCTTGACGGTGGTCGTCGCGCCGCCGGAGAGTTCCGCCGTCGCGTCCCCCGCCACCTTGACGCCCGGGGCCTTCAGTTCGGCCGATGCACTGCCGGAGATCTTCACCGTGGCACCCTTCAGCTCGAGCTCCGTGAGGGCTTCCACCGTCACTTTCTTGCCTTTGATGGTCACCGAGCCGGCCGACGTCGTTACGGCGACGTCCTTCTTGGCTGTCACGTTGACCGGTCCTTCCGAAAGAATCTCAATTGCGGCGTCCGGTTTCTGAACGAGCGAGATCCTCTGTTTGCCGCCGCTCGTGCTCACCGTCAGCTGTTCGCCGTCCGGGGATTCGAGGAACTCCACAAGCATTCCGGTGCGCGAGACGAAGGCGCGCCGCGTGACGGCGCCGTCGGTCGAGCCCACGTGGTCCGCCCAGGGTTTGCCCGGTTGGTCCTGGCCGTTGTAGAGTCCGCCGAGCACGAACGGCTGCTGGAAGCTGCCGTGGCCGAAGGCCACCAGCACCTCGTCTCCCACTTCAGGGAGGACGACGGCTCCCCGCGAGGCCCCCGCCCCGGCTTGGACGGTGCGGGCCCACCAGCTTTCGTAGTTGTCGGACAGCACCGGGAATTTCACCTTGACCCTGCCTTGGTTTTCCGGGTCCTTCGCCGCCGTGACGACGGCATTGACCACTCCCGGCACGGCGTCACGGCTGTTGCCGCCGGCGGCTACCCCGTAGAGGGAGCGCTCGGATTCGTGGCTGACGGCGAATGTTGTGAGGTACCCGGTATCCGGGCTGAACTCGTGGCGGGATGAGCTGAGCGTGTACTGGCCGTCGAATGGCTTGCCGACGCCCTTGAGCACCACGGCGGTGCCGGCCCGCAGCTTGGGGTTGCCCCGGGCCAGGCCTTCCACTTCGGCGAAGGCACCGCCGATGCGGGAGGCGATGGAGGCTGCCGCCGCATCGCATTGTGCCGCCTGGTCAAAAGCCGTTGGAGGAGCAACGTACCGTGGGCTTCCGAACTTCTTGGCGAGGGCGGCGGGGTCCACATCCGGCAGCTTGGCGCTGCGGGTCTGCGCCTGTGCGACCGACACTATCGGCTTTTTTGCGGCGACGTCCCAGCCCCGGACTTCGACGTCGGGGACCTGATCCGCGGAAGTGATTGTGCCGCGCAGCGCTACGAGGTTGACCCCGCGCTCAAGGACCAGAGGGTCCTCCTTTGCCCCGCCGGCGCCTGCGGGCGCCGTCGCTGAGTCCGTCGACGGCGTGAAGTGCAGTTCTCCGCCGGACACGGAAAGGACCACCCCCGATTCCACGGCGAGCCGGTGCAGGAAGTCCCAGTCGCTGATGCCGTCCTGCGCCACATGCTGGAGGACGGGGCCCTTCGCGGCGATGGTGCCCGCCTTGATGCCCGCGCGCTGGGCCACCTTTCGGACGATGTCCGCGGCTGTGCTCTGAAGGTACGCTTCAACGCGCCGTCCGCGGAACAGCCGGTGGGAGTGATCCAGGCCCCGGACGATTGTGTACAGGCCTTCGTGGTCCATTTCTGTTTCCAGTGCCGTTACTTCACCGGAGAGCAGCGGGACGGGACCTCCCGGGCCACTCTGTTGCACGGACAGCTTCACGGGTACACCGATGCTGAAACCGGCCTTCTCCAGGACCGTGGAGTATTCATCGCTGAAGCGGAGCAGGAAGAGGTCCGGAACGTTGCTGCTGTCATCGACATAGCCAGCCACCAGCCGCGCGGCAACATCCGGCGGGAGCGGCCTGCCGGCCACCTCCACCAGCAGCATGTTGCTGAACTCCTCGCTATGCGCCACGGACCACCTCCCGCACCCGCCCGGCGGCGTTGGCCACGATTCCGGACGGCAGCTCGTCCACGGCGGGCAGCATGACGGAGTTGCCGGGCCGCAGCCGCATGGGGTCGTCGATGCCGTTCGCAGCAGCCACCGCCCGCCACAGGGACGCATCTCCGTATTCGCGGTACGCGATCCCGGCCAGGGTGTCCCCCTCCACCAGCACATGGAGCCGCCGCGGCACCAGCCCGCCCGAACTGGGGTTCTGCTTGGGCGGGTCTCCGGATATTTCTTCGAGCGTGACGGTACACGTGGCACGGACGGGCAGTCCTGCGGCCGTGAAGAGCGTGTACTTGACCTGAACGCTGGATACGTAAGCAAGGAAGCCAGTGAGCTTGCCCCATCGGAACAGCACCCAGGGAGGCGAGCCCTTGTTCTGCTTGAGCGACGCATCGGTGGGCGCACAGCACGCGAACAGCTTCTCGACACGCTGGACCACCGCGTCATCCTGCTTCCCCGAGGCGTCAAAGAACATTTCCAAGGCCAGTTTGGAGGGCATCGGGCCCTTGTATTGGGGCGCACCGGCCTTCCCGTTGGCCTTGGCCGTTTGGCGCGCCCAGGATGCGGACTTCCCCATGGTGAGTTCTTTGGGGTTGAACTGGAAGTCGATTCGCCCGAACTGCGGGCCGGGTTTGTCGAGCGACCCGTCTTTGGATGGTTCAAACAGCTCCAGGTACGCGTGCGAGAGTTTGAGCGCCTCTTCGCCGCCGCGCCCGGACGTACCGGCGGCAGCGGCAGCCGCCGCAGGACTGGCGGCTCCGGCCGCACCCTTGGCCGGCGCCGGGACTGCAACTGTGGTCACGTCAGGTTCCTTCCGTCAGCGCAGTTTCGAGACAAAACCATGGTGGGCGATCTCAAGGGTTTCCATGATGACCTTCGGCTGGTCGGGGTTGAAGGAGGGCCCCTTCCACCGCACGGGAACGACGTCGTAAAGTTCCCAACCGGCGATTTTGGTGCCGTTGCCCGTCATCGCCTCGATGATGCCGGTGCAGCGGGTGTAGCCGGAGGCCATGTCGGCGAACCACTTGGCGATCTTCTCCGTGTCCTTCCCCAAGGGCCTGGTCAGCGTGATGTTCGGATACTTGAGCCGGGTGGGCAGCTGCCAGATGAAGGCGTTGTTGCCGCCCTCCTCCCGGGATTCAATGACCACTTCGCAGCCAAGTCCCTCGCAGGTGGAAAACGTTCCCAGGTCCGCGTTGTCCAGAGCGACGATGTATTGGACGCTGACAGCGGTGGCGACATCCTCCAGCATGGTTTCCTCAATTCGAATCGGTGCGCAGGCCGCGGCGCTCGCGGTCAAGCAGCATCTCGGCCTTGATGCGGCGGATCAGCGGCCCGGCAAGCCGCTTGGCAAGCTCCTCCAGCTGATCGGGGGTTGCGGTGCCTGGCACGCCGGACGCCCCCGCGGACCGTTCGGGTGCTGCCGGAGCGGGCCCTGCGGGAGACTCATGCCTGTCGGCCTCGGCGGCGGGAGAAATCTCTGGCGGAGCGGGCGCTGGTGCGGCCTCAGGCAGGGCGGCCACGTCCGGCGTCCCGGGCAGGCCGTCCCTCTGGACTGCGCCGTTGAAAGCCTGACCTGGGTTGGCCAATCCATCCACCACCGGCTCCGCGGCCGGGGCAAGAGTCAGGACGACGGGGTTCTGGGCAGTCGAATGAACCGCGGGTTGACCAGGCGTTCCGGGGAGATCCGCCGCTACGGGATGGAGGGCTGCACGGACCGGAACGGATCCCCGTAAGGCGGCGAGACGTTGGAGGGCCGGCGCAACGGTGTCCGGCGAGCGGTTGCGTGCTCGGGTGCCGGGGAAGGGCATTCCGGGTGCAGGAGGTCCGTCCGGGGCATGCGCTGCCGGCGTGTCCAGAGTGAGGGTCCGCTGGATGACGCTTCCGACGGCGGCACTCGGGGCGGGCGGTTCGGTCACCTCCCGCAGATCGGGGCCGCCGCCGTAGTCTGGTTCGGTTTCGAGGGCCGGCCCGGTTTGGTAGCCAGTACCGGCATCAGGCGGGAAGTCTGTGGACATCCGGCTCGGTTCGCCTCCGCCCGTGGCGTCGGTGGCGCTGTCCGCGCCGGTTCCGCCGGTCGTGTTTCCACGGAAGGCCATGGAAGCGGCGGTGCCGGCGCCAGCTTGGAAAGCCGGTCGAGTATCCCCAGCCGGCAGTTGCTGAACGGCCGGGGGCATCGCCGTCATACGTTGCCAGGTTAGGGGCGTGGAACCTGGGGTAACCGGCCGCGTCGCGCGCACGTCGGCAGTGCCCGCCCGTGCAGCAGACCAAGGAGCCGCCGCGTCACCTACTGCCTGATCCGCACGCTGGATCGTCGCGCCGGACAGCGCTTCCGACTGCGTTGGATCCGTGGATTCCAATCCCTGCGTCGCTCCGGTTCCGACTGGCGGTGTGCCGTTAGCGCCGGGGCCCCTCCCGGCTGTGGCTGTGCCTTCTGGAATCGGGAAAGCACGGGTAACGGCCGGCCAGCCGTGCCCGGTGTCCCTTTGGACGGCGATATCTCCACGAACGATGCCGGCTTGGACGGGCACCCCGCTTTGCGCGGAGAACCCGTCCGCCCTCTCGTCGCGGCTGAGGACTGATGTCTCGTCGGCCGCGGATGTACTGGGCAGGTCTGGTCCTCTGGCCGCGGCGGCCGGCCCGGAATCGTCCGCCGAAATCTCGTGGTGCGGATCGTCGGGCTGAAGCAGTGAGGCAGCAGTCTCCGGGAGTGTTGGCCCGCCGTCGTTCTCCGGGTTCTTCTCGGCCTTCAGCCGGGATACGACGGGAAGGTCCGCACCCCTTTCTGTAGAGCTCAGGAGGGTGATCCTCTCCCGGCCGGAATCTTCCGACGGCGGCGTTGGAGCCGCAGGTAAAGCGTCCGACAGCAAAGGCGCCGATGACTCCCCTGCCGGCGATGGCTGCTGCTCCGCGGTGCCTTGGTCTTCCGGGGCCGTGGCTCCATTTTGCGAGCCATTGACGGCTTCCGTGGTCTCGGTAGCGGGGCTTTCCAGGAACGTCCTGGACACGGTCGGAACCGACGCTGGCGGGGTGGCGACGTCCGCACCTGAACCGGCCACGGCGCCTGGACCGCTGGCAGATGCCAGGTTGGCCGCGGACGGCGGGGGTACCGTGCCGGCGGGCGGCAGCGGTGCTTCCATCCGCTGTACAGGCCAGTGAGGTTCTGCCACGTCCGATACCCGGGGTACGGGGTGCTCGGAAGGTGCGGGTTGGGAAAACGACAAAGGGCGCCCCAGCCCGAGCCGGCTCGGATAGGTAAACGGCGTTGTCTCCCTGTGTGCCGGTGGTGAGTCCGGCCCGCGGTCCGTGGCTCGCTGGACGGCAGGAGAGGCAGGCAGAGGCACGTAGGTAGTATTTCCGTCGGACGCGCTGCCCACAGAGTCGGGCCGCGTCGGAGCCAAAGTGTCCCATCCCGACGTAGGCCATTCAGCGGTTTGCGATGCGCCGGAAGCAGTTTCACCCGGCTCCCCCTCCGGAGGTGCAATTTGCGCAGACTCCGCGGTCTGAGGCCGGACGGTCTGAGGCTGGGCGGCCTGAGATTGCGGGGACGACGATTGAGCGTCGACCCCCGAACGCTGCACCGGTGCTGTGGGCGGCATGGGCTCCTGGGGCCCGTTGGGAGGCCCGTGAGTGGTCAAAAGTGATTGATTCGACGTGGTCTGCAAGTCCGGCTTCGGCTGGAAGTCCACCTCCGCCGTCTGCATCGCCGTCGGCGTCGGAACCGCTTCGACGTGCAGCACCCCAACGTCGTCCGGGGCTGCCGTCGCCGAAGACGCTTCGTAGGGAGCGTCCGCCGCGGACGAGGTGCGCTGCACCGCCGTCGGAAGTCCGCCCGCCGGACGAGAGCGGGCCGGCGGGATCAGCAGCGTCAGGTCGGCCGGTTCCGAACGGTGCGACTCCCCGGTGCCGGTGCCGCCGCCGTCGACGTCTATCACTCCGGGCGGCGCGTCGGCCGTCACGAGGTGGCTCATGGGTCCCGTGAAGGACGGGTTGGCCCACGCCGTAAGGGAAGCGGCGAAGCGGTCAGGGCCGTGCGCCAGGTCCATGGTGCCGATGGTGCGTTGGAGCGGCGGCAGGAATGCCCAGCCGGCGGGCGGCACCGGAGGCCGGTATGCCGGATCACGGCCTGTTTGTGCCTCCACACCGGGCGCTGAGGCGTCGGGCCCTGGCTCGGGGCGTTCACGTTGCCAAGGCCAGCGCATGGTTCAGCGCTCCTGGGAAAGCCGGGTGTTGATTCCCGCGATTTCTTTGACGTAGCGGAGCCGCTGGCCGTGCTCCAGATCCAGGATGTCGTCAAGGGGCCAGTGGAAGTGGTAAGCCACGTACGCCACCTCCTCGTAGATCCGGTCCGGCGCGTACGTCATGATTCCCCCAGGCGGCCGCCAGCGAGATCCGCCGTAAACCGGTGGGAGCACTCGGGGCAGGTGACGGCGATCCGCGTGTGGCCTTCGGCGTTGATCCGGCGATAGAAATCCTGCAGGAAGGCGACGTCGGAGGCGAACATGTTCTCCACCACGGCTGACGTCACTGCACCCAGCGTGCCGAGCGACGTGATGACCCTGCCCAGGAGGACGACGGTGGTGTAGGCCGCATTCTCCTGGACCCGGGCATCGTAAAGCGGCAGCAGTTCATCGCGGGCGGTGGCCAGCCGCATGACGCCGGACTTGTGGACGGTGCCGTCCTGGTCGACATAGCCGCGGGGAAGCTCGAAGCTGAACTCGGTGCGGAGCGGCTGCCGGTCCCCGTTGCGGTCCTGGCCGTTGGCACCGTTCAGCTGGGCTCCCGGTGGGTCCCCGCCCGCCTCCGGGAGGACCGCCGCTCCATGGGTTCTTTGCATCATGAGATGGTGGACTCGTCGTAGCAGATCACGAATTTCTCCGTGGCCTGTTCTGTCGCGCCGGCCTTGAGCGAATTCAGTTCAACGCTTTTCACCCAGCAGTTCACGAAGTTGTAGGTCTTGAGCGTGTCGCCCTTGTAGTCAAGCAGGGCGACGGCGGCCGTCTTGCGGGCACCTGCGACGTCGCCTTCCATGACTGTCTTGAGCCAATCAGTCACGGTCTTGCTTTCGGTCAGGCCACGAGTGATGCTGAGCTCTCCCGGCTTGGGGCGGCCGATGAGCTGGCGCACCACGTACTTACCGTCTTTGGTCTGCTGCTTCAGCTCGATCTTGTCCACCTCCGACTTGAGGCCGCTCACTTCGATCACCCGCGGCACTTCGATGCCGTCGATCGTGACCGTGAAGGCGTTGGCTGGTGAGTTGTCAAAATCGCCGAGGGCCATGGTCTTGCTCCTTTTGAACTGGGATTACTCGCTCACGAGGCTGGTGCCGCCGGAGAACTGGGACAGCTGGAAAATGACGAACTCGGCCGGCTTCACCGGAGCAACACCGACCTGGCAGACCACCTGGCCGGCGTCGATGCCCTCGGCCGGATTGGTCTCCGAGTCGCACTTGACGAAGAAGGCCTGCTCGGGGGTGAGCCCGAACAGAGCGCCCTTGCGCCATTCGTTGGTCAGGAAGGCGCTGATGGTGCGCCGGATGCGGGACCAGAGGGCGGGGTCGTTCGGTTCGAAGACCGCCCACTGGGTTCCCTGCAGGATGGACTCCTCCAGGTAGTTGAAAAGGCGCCGGACGTTCAGGTAGCGCCATTCAGCGTCGCTGGACAGGGTGCGGGCGCCCCAAACGCGGATTCCGCGGCCCGGGAAGGTTCGGATGCAGTTGACGCCGATGGGGTTCAGCAGTTCCTGCTCCGTCTTGGTGATCTGGGTCTGCAGGCTGGTGACGCCCCGGACGACCTCGTTGGCCGGGGCCTTGTGGACGCCACGGGTGTCGTCGTTACGGGCCCAGACGCCGGCCATGTGACCAGAGGGCGGAACGAACCTGTTCGTCCCGGTGGAGGGGTCGAAAACCTTCACCCAGGGCCAGTAGAGTGCCGCAAACTTGGAGTCGAAGCCGCCGCCGTCCATCCGCCAGTCCTTGATCTGCTGGGCGTTGAGGTTGGGCGGCGGATCGATGATGGCGATGCGGTCCCCCATCAGCTCGCAGTGGGCGATGGCGGCGAGCTGGACGGCCTTGACCGTTTCCTGGTCGATGGATCCCTGTTCGTAGGCGGCCATCAGGTCCGGCACCGCGACCATCGTCACCTCGTCGACGGCCTCCAGGCCGCTGAATCCGGTGCGGTCGGCGGCGTCGCCGACGTAGTCGTCGGCGTTGAGTTCTTCGGTGGTTGGCGGCTCGGGCTCGGGCTCCGGCGCGACCAGCTGCACGGTGCCCTTGTCCGGCTTCACGAGCGCCCCGCCGGTGGCGACTTCCTCGATGGTGACGATCTTCGATTCCGCGCTGATCTTCGTGGCGGCATTGTTGGGGCCGCGCTTGGTGGTGACGTTGTCCCAGACCTCTGGCGGCTTGCCCTCCGCTGTGATGACGATCTTGAACTGGTCCTCGGGTACGTTTTCGCCGCTGGGGTCTGCGATTTCAACGGTGACGGGCTTCGGGTTGGCGGCCGTGGATTTGGCGGTCAGGCGGTATCCGCCGAGTTCGGCCGTGGGCGACGCCGTCACGGCCTTGGGCTGCTGCTTGGGTTTGTCCTCCTCGCGGGCCCCGTCGGCGCCGATGCGGACCACGTAGCAGTTCCCTCCGCCGTTGAGGAAGTAACCGTAGACGGCGTGGGCGAGGTACGAGCCCTGGATGAAGTCCCCGAAAGTTTCGGAGAACTGGGTCCAGTTGGACACCAGGGTCGGCTGATTGTCCGGGCCCTTGGAGGCAAGGCCGACGAACGCAGCGACTGCTGTGCCTACGCCCTCGATTGGACGAGTGCCCGCTGCGACCTCGTTCACGTACACACCTGGCGAAAGATAGCTTGGCATTTTGTCTCCTCGGTGAACCCAAAACGTGGTTCAAGGGTCCTGCGGAGACGGGGTGCGGCGGTACGGCTATGCGGATGCACTCGCGGGAAGGATGGGGTGCACGAAGGGGCAGGCCTATGACCTGGTCAGGTTTCTCTTCACTCCGTATTTCTTGAAGATTTCCTCGGCCGTTTCCATTTGTTGCTTTGCGGCACTTGTGATCGCTGCAGGGTCCGGTTTCATTGCTTCAGGCAGTCCGCGTTCTTTGCGCCCGGGTCCATTCTTCGCGTGATCACGTTCGACGGCGGCTATGGTGCGCTTTATGGCACCCCGCGTCAGCAACGCGTAGGCGCGCATCATGCTGTAGGCGTCCTTCCCAGCACCGACGCCCGATCTAGCCCGTCCTTTTACGGACTTGGACAATTTGAGATCACCAGAAACTTCATATGGCTGAAGACGCCTAAAATCCTTTTGCTCTCGGGCGCCCCGCCAGAGAAGTATGGTGGCCATACTGTTGTATTCAGTCTCAGATGTCTCCGGGAATCCCTGGGACATGAGCACAGCGCTGACATAGCCGTCCGGAATCACGTGCTCAGACCAAAGGTAGGGACCGCGATCCGGCTGGGAGCTGTGAGGGGCAATTTTACCGACCAGTGATGCTGCTTTCTGCTCCTCAGGATTTGCATGGCTCGCCACAGACGGCGCATTGCCTAGATCCAGGGAAACGTCGGGAGTGTTGGCATCTACCTTCTGGACGTGGATGTGATGCCGACCGCTGGCTGAGACTAGTTCCGCGCTCCGTAGGCCGAATCGCTGCTTGAGCGCCGGGAGCGCTTCTCGGACGCTAGCAACCGTCGCACCCTTTGTGGAGAGTACTCGCTTGCCGGCCTCGACGGAGGGCCCGATGTCATTCTGCGTTTGCCCCGAGACCAAGGGCTTACCGGCCTCCGCCTTCCCTTTCACCCATGCCTTGCCCGCAGCGACCTTCGCCTTCACCTTCCCCGCGAAGCCCTTGATCCCTCGGATGATCGGCCCGGCAAGCTTGAGGCCGGTCTTGATGACGAAGTCGAGGGCTTTGTTTACCGGCTTCTGCAGCGTCTCCACAATCTGGCGGATCTTCTGGCCGATGCCTCCAATGCCGATCACGCTGGCCAGGAACCCGATGAGGATCGGCACCATCTGGCCCAGGACATCGTTGATCTTGTTCACCACGCTGCTGACGTTGCCGCGGACGATGTCGGCAACCGCGTCGATGATCGTGTTGACGAACTTCATGATCCGCTCGGCGTTGTTCACAAAGAACATCATTACGTCGTAGATCAGCTTGCAGGCCTTGATGAACGCAGCGGCTGGGTTGAGCAGGCCGATCAGCCACGTGATGCCGGCCGTGATGATCTTGGTGATCACGAAGTCCTTGACCTGCTCAAGGATCATGTCCTTGATGTTGCCTAGCTTCTCCAGGAGCATCTGCCACAGTCCCGCGATGCCCTGGCTCGCGATGACCTGGAATATCTCCACGCCCTTCTCGACGGCGGCCATCGCCTTCTCGCCAATCTGCTTGACGATCCTGTTCCGGATGTTCGCCCAGGTCAGCCCGAACAGGGACGCGAGCAACTTGATGATGCCCTTGACCTCGAAGGTGTCCGGAAGCTCGACGCCGCCCTCGGCCAGGGCGCCGAACAGCCAGCCCATCAGGCCGTTCTTGAGGTGGCTCAGGATGTTGTCCTTGAACTTGAGGATGCCGCCCTTCACACCCTCGATCAGGTTGCCCAGGAAGGCGACCGGATTCTTGATGATGTCCCCGACGACACCCGCCGCCCGGGAGAGCACGTTCTTGAGCATTGCGGCAAGCTCGCGGATCGTGTTGATGATCCCCTTGATCGCGCCGATCGCCTTGTCCACCAGCCCCTTGTTCTCCGCCTGCAGCGCCTCGATCCGCTCGTCTAGCCCCTTGCGTGCCTCGGAGTACTTCGTGGCCAGGCTGTCAACCACGGACTCCTGTTTGGCGTTCACGTCGCTCTCGAGCTGGGAGAACTTGTCGCCGATCTCCTTGGCGGCCTCGGCTCCGACCTTCTGCAGATCGGCGGGGAGGCTTGCAGCGTAAGCCGCGATCTCGGCCTTGCCCTTGGCGATCCGCTGCTTGGCAGCGGTCAGGTCGTTCCCGACGATGTCCGCCACGTTGGAGATGACGACGTTCATCTTCGTGAGATACAGCTCGCGGCCCGCCTCGTAAAACTCGTTGACCTTCGCGGGCATGCCGGTGATCTTGTCCCGGAGCCAGCGGTACCCGCCGAGCCAGCCCCCGTACCGGTCCTTCTTGTACGTAGACATCTTCGCCTCGACAAAGGCCTCGAACGCCGACCTTGCACCGGCCTCGCCCTTCTCGAAGGCAGCGTCCACCTTCGGGTCAATCCCGTCGAGGATCTTCTTCACGTCGGCCTCGGTGGCTGCGAAGATGCCCTGAACTTTCGCCGTGACCTCGGCGCGCTTCGCCTCGTCCTTGGACTTCGCCTTGCCCTTGTCCGCAACCAGGTTTGCCAGCGCCGCCGCCTTGGAACTCTGCATCCCCGTCACGCCCGCGGCGGTCTGCGCTCCGGCCTCGGCCTTTCCCTGCTGAAGGACCTGCTGCTCCTGCTGGCGGAACTCAGCGGGAGCCGTCTGGGCATGCTCGGCAGCGGCCTGTTTGTCGGCGACGCCCTGCTGGAACTCAGGCTCGTTGGACTGCGCCAGCTGCTGGTCGCTGACCTCGGCGTCGGCCATCTCCTGGTTGGCCTGGTGCGTGCCGGCGGCAAGGTTGACCTGCTCGGCCGGTGCCGGCTTGGGCACGGCACCGGCGGCGGGGACGGTCACGGCCTGTCCCGGCTGCTCCTGGGGCATCGGAGTGACCGGCTTCGGTACAGCCTTGGACTGGTCCGGCGGGGCACCTGTGGCAGCCACGATGTCCTTGGCCTGGCCCTCCTTGCCCTGCGTCACCAGGCCCTTTACCTGCCCCTTGGCTTCCCCGGCCTTCCCGGACTTCTTGTACTCGTCGGCCTCCTGCAGGGTCTTCGGCGACTTCGCCTCTATGGCCGCCTTGACGGCAGCGATGAAGGCCTTCTTGTCGAAGGAGCCTGCCGGCTGGGCGTCCATGGTATCGAGTTTTGCTGCCTTGGCCTGGCCGGCGACGTCATCCGACGGGGGAAGTGCGGCCGCCTGGGCCTCCTTGGCCTTGGACATGGCCGGAGGGTGCGCCTTCCGTGACTGCGCGAAGCCCTTGATGTTGCCGGTGACCTGGCTGAACGCCGGATCGTCCTCGGGCCGCACCGGGGTAGGCGCAGTGGGCGGCTGTAAAAGCTTGTCGGCAGGCAGTGCAAGAGGTGCCAGCGTGTCCGGCGCGGCCGCTCCCCCGGCGGCCGCGGATGCAGGACTCTTTCCTGCCACGACACCCTCGCCCGTCCCGCCCGCCTTGGGGGCCGCGGCTTTCCCGAGCGGGCTTAGCGCCGGCACAGGTTTGGGGGGAGGAACCGGCTTCTTCGACGCCACCTGCCCGGGTCCGAATCCCGTCTTCGTGACCGCGAGGGCCGAGTCGGGCGGCTTGGGGCCCTCGAGGTTAACGGGCACGCCCGCGGTTTTGGCCGCCTTCAACCCCTTCTCGACCGTGGCGATCGCGGGTTCGTCCCTGCGGATCTCCTTCAGCGCTGCGTCGATCTCGGCAACGGCCTGCTCTCCCGGCGATTTGAGCTTCGCGGCCACGAGCGCGCCAACAGCAGCGTTGCCCGCCTGGCGCTGCAAGGCAAGTACGGCACGCGGATCGACACCCGCCGGCGGAGAAACCCCAGCCCGCCGACTACCTTCGATGAGCACACCGCCGACCTCACGTCTCGAAGCGCCGATAGCCTGGCGCGCAACTGTCGGCCCGGCGCGCTGCGCCGGAACCTTGCCGGGTCCGCCCTGAAAGGTCGTCGCCATGGACCACTCCGGCCGGGATCAGCCCGGCTCTTCCTCTTCCGCCTCGTCACGCTGGACGGCGCCACCCGCCATGAAGGACCCCTGCGCGGTGTCCTTCTCTTCTTCCTCTTCCTCGCGCTGGACTGATTCCTCGCGCTGTACGACGGCGGCGCCCGCGGCGAAGCGCTGCGCCGTCGGCGCGGCAGAGGCGGACATGGCCCGCTCGGCAGTGGCGGCCGCCTCACGTTCGAAACGGTCCGACGGGTCGCTGACGCGCACGCCTGTGCCCGTTGCGGTCCCATCCACCGGACCGCTCCGCTGCTGGACCACGTGCGTCAGTTCATGGGCAAGCATGGTGCGGCCGGCATCTGAGCCGGGATCATACTTGTCCCGCTGGAACACGATGTTGGATCCCACCGTGTACGCGTGGGCGTTCACGGAGGCCGCAGATGAATGCGCGGCGTCGCCGGTGTGGACTCGTACGTCCAAGAAGCTGTGGCCCAACCGGCCCTCCATGTCAGACCGCACCGGTTCCTCGAGCGGCTGGCCGCCTCCGGATGAGACGACGTCGAGCACGGGTGACCGTTCCTCCTCGGCGAGGCCGCGCACGCCGCTGTTGCCGACGGCGCGCTGGAGCGCCAGCATGCCCCGGGATCCGACGACGTCGGGCCGGCCAGCTGCCGCCGCCCGGTTCAGCACCGCGGGGTCTGCGGCTTCGGTCCGTACCGGTTTGGCCCGCAAACTGTCGACGTCGGACTGGTCGTGGTCGTGGCTGTGCATCATGCGCCCCTTTCGTCAGACCTACCCCGACAGTGCACTCCCCAGCGCGCGCCGACAAGCACCCGTGCGACGCCGAAAAGGGCAAGAGATGCTGCCCGCAAGCGCCACCCGCCCGGGCTATTTCATCTCCCCGGTTCGGTGCAAGTCTTGGAGGAGAAGCGGAAGGTGCGCACTTATGAACATGCAGAACATGCAGAACATGCAGGAGACGGCACGACCTTGTCGGCCAGAACAGGCGGCTAAGAAGTTCCCCGCGGAGGAGTCACAGGGGCACGGTAAACCATTGCTATTCGCACCACGAGGGGCAGACTGGTTCGCCGAAGTACCCGGACCCTCAACGCTGCTGGCCCTTCAACGCAGCGTGGGGAATCGAACGCTGACGAATTCATTGACCTCGCATCTGACAGCTGCACGCGACCGGTCATCCCGCCGCGACGAGGCACATGTCCAGCGACAAGGCGAGGCCCTAGTTTCTTCAGGTCCACCACTGGCTGGCGGAATCGTTCCCGCATCATTCGCCGGGCCGGGAGGGCTCCCGGCGGTGCGCTATAGCCTTCCAAACATATCCATAGCCAGCGCTACAGTGGTCACACCTAATGCCGTAATCCAACTCGAACTCCTACTGCGAGGCAACGTTCAAGCAACTCCGCAAGGAAGCCTGCCGGGAGTTTCTGTAGATCAGACAGGGTTCCGAGTGCAAGCTGACACCGTTGTGAACGGTCTGAATCGTGGATTGCGGATCAATGGCATAGGGGGCGGTGAGGTCAGCATCGGCACAACTTGGGGAACCGATCTAGAAACTAATGAAGTCCGTTTTACGCCTCCGAATCGTTTCGCCTATATCGGTCAGCACGCAGTGGCCTTTACCCGACTGACTCCGGCCGGTGTCATTAGCTTCCGCGGTCAGATCGGCTTCGAACTCCGTGCCACGGCACTTCCTCTGCCCTTGCAGGCACCTCGCAGCATGGAGCGATCCTGGTGGGAGCGGAATTGGGGTTACGTTGTCGGTGCCGGACTAATCGTTGGGGCTGGGCTGTTGGTCGTCGGAACCATAGTGGAAGACGTAGCAACGGGAGGCGCCGGGATAGTCGACGACCCGGCTTCCTTCGCGGCAGC
This sequence comes from Burkholderia sp. RS01, assembly GCF_039748055.1. Lineage (NCBI taxonomy): Bacteria > Pseudomonadati > Pseudomonadota > Betaproteobacteria > Burkholderiales > Burkholderiaceae > Burkholderia > Burkholderia sp. RS01. The sequence continues at coordinate 12,655 of NZ_JBDLAK010000005.1, read as the reverse complement.
AGGCGCGATGGCGACTGCAGGAGCTGCTGCCTTCTGATCCGAACCGACGGACAATCAAGCCTCTAATTCAAATAATCCTAGCCATTGGAATTCGCCAGCTTACGGGCTCACCCGTCGGACCTTCTTGCTGTCGAGAGCATCCCCCAGTACGGGCCGAACTCGCTTTCCAGCGTCAGCCGCCCCAGCTTGCGGTACTCCCGCTGCACGGCGGTGACGAGGTGCCGCATGGTGACCGTCCCGCCGTCGTCCGCTGCCAGATACGCGGCGGTGACGGCGGCGGAGCGGATGGCGCCGCCCGCCAGTTCGAAAGCCTTGCCCAGGAAGGCGAGGTCCAGGTCAGCCGCCCGCCCCAGCGCCCTCCCGAGGCACCGGTCCCACAGGACGCTGCGGTGGGACGCGTCCGGCAGCGGGAAATCGACGACGACGTCCAGCCGGCGGGTGAAAGCCTCGTCGATGTTCGCGCGCAAATTCGTCGCCAGGATCGCAAGGCCGTCGAAGGTCTCCATCCGCTGCAGCAGGTAGGCGCTTTCAATGTTGGCGTACCGGTCGTGGGCGTCCTTCACCTCCGAGCGGCGCCCGAAGACGGCGTCGGCCTCGTCGAAGAGCAGCACCCCGTTGACGCCGGCCGCGGCCGTGAAGATCCGCTCCAGGTTCTTCTCGGTCTCCCCCACGTATTTGTCGACGACGGTGGCCAGGTCCACGACGTAGAGGTCCAGTCCCAGGTCCTGTGCCACCACCTCCGCCGACATCGTCTTGCCCGTTCCCGAATCCCCGGCGAATAGCGCCGCGACGCCGTGCCCGCGGCCGGCTCCCGGCCGCATCGCCCAGTCGCCGAGCACCTTCTCGCGGTGCTTCGCCCGCAGCGCAACCTCCTGCAGGGCCAGCAGAACGGCATCGGGAAGGACCAGATCATCCCAGCCGACCAGCGGTTCCACCCGCCGGGCCAGGCGGTCCAGGGCCGAGCCGTTCTCTGCCCGCGCTCCGGCCCCGAGATGCGAAGCGGTGATCCTGCCGTCTGCAGCCAGGGTGGCCTGGATCTGCGCCGATCCGGCGGCGCGCGCCACCTGTTCCGGCCGCAGCCGGAAGGCCGAGGTGGCCGCCGCGACGTCCAGGCTGTTGAGCGGGCCAAGCGCTGCCCGCCACAGGTCCGAGCGCTCGGCCGACGTGCTGACAGGAACCTCCACCAGCAGCGGCGGCCGGGTGGTCCACGCCGGATCCCACGCCGCGTCACCGACGAGCAGCACCGGCTGCGGTTCGGCATGCAGCGCTTCCAGCAAAGCGGGGTGATCAGACACCGCGGCGAGGGGGCCGGCCACCAGCCCCGCGCCCCGGAGCCGCGCTTCCCGTACGGCGGCCTGCGCCAGCGGAAGCGGGTCACGCTCTGCGGCCAGCCGGGTCAGATCAAGGAGGACCGCCGCAAAGCCAGCGGACCGCAGCGCCCCGGCAGCGAGCACACGTCCGGACCCCGTTGCGGGCTCGCGCAGATAGGCCAGGCGGACACCCGCGTTGAGTGCCCTTGTGAGCGGTCCGGCGTCACCCCAGCTGACGGCCGTCCGGCCGGCCAGGACGGCCGCAAGGCCAGGTTCCGGCGTGTCGTCGCCCAGGAGATGCCCGACGACACGGTCCGGCGCCCGCAGCGCCCTGCCGGGCAGCGGACGGTCCGGATCCTCGACGGCCAGCAGGCCGCCCGTGATGAGCGGGCCGGTGAGCAACCTGGCTCTGCCGTCCGCGGCGGTCAGCGGTTCGCCGCAGAGCGCCAACGCGACGGCGACCGACGGCCGGCGCCTCGTGACGTCGTCGTTCAGGTATCCGAAGAACTGTTCGAAGCGCGGATCGAGGTCGGCTGCGAGCGCCACGAGCAGCAAATCGACGTCGAGCGGTGTCAGGCCGAAGGTCGCGGCGAGTACCCGGAGCCTCAGCGGGTGTCCGGCTTTCTCGGCCTCGTCGGCCGACTGCTCGCATTGCACTTGCCGTTGCGTGGCACCGCCGCCTGCCTCCTGACCGTCCGGCTCCAGATAGGGGGACGCTCCGCCAAGCAGGCGGTCCACCGCCTCGTCACTGAGATAGAGCCCGCGGAACGGGTCATCAGGCTGCGGGTCGTCGGCCCGCCGCGTCGCCACCAGGAGACGGATGCGTTCCTCAACCACGCCAACCCGCCCGAGTACGTGCGCGAGGCTGGGGTTCCCGGTCATCGGTCCGTCACCGGCGCGGGCGGCGCGGTCCGCCAACGGTGGCAGGCGGAGCGGAATGCTGGTGCCGCCCCGCATCGGCAGCGCCGCTCCTCGTATCCGTCATGTCCACGTGCGTGCCTTGGGATGCAGGCGGTCCCGCCTGGTAAACAATGCCGGTATCGACCGGCGCGATGACCACGATGTCGAGCGACGGCTTCAGCTCCCCGCCAAGGGCAGACCATACGTCAGCAAACGCGCGGTCCTCCGGCGGGGGAAGCCCCACGGTCAGCGGCACCACCAGCCCGGTCTCGGCCAGCGGGCCAACCACGAGCTCGTCCGGCAGGGCATCATGCTTGAGGAAGCAGCGCAGCAACTGGTCCAGGAGCCGGTGCTCGTCCTCCGGCCGTTGGGTCCACGCCGTGACAAGGTAGGACAGTTTGTAGTGGCGGGGTGCGGGCCGACGGGTCCGGACGTGGCCGTCGTCGCCCCGCTGTTCCGACAGGCCCCGTTCGCGGCGCCGAACGTCCTCACGGATGTCGTAGAGGTACAGGTTGACCGTCGGCGCATTGCGCCGGGCGGCCCAGTCCTTGGTGGGCGCATCGAAGACCACGTCCACTTCCGAGCCGTCCAGGGCCTCAGTCCGGATGAGGGTGCGCAGTGCGTCGTCCACCTGGGCAATCACGAAGTCTCTCCTGAATGGTGGAACTTACGGCCCGCCATGCGGCGGACCGTTAGTACACGGTGATCGAAACTGGCATGCACCGGCACTCTGGACCGGGCACGCGTCTGGGAACCGCCTGCTACCCGTTCGGGCAGTTCCCCTATATCAGCCCCTCCCGCAATGCGTAGGCAACGGCGTGGGAGCGGTTGCGCAGCTGGAGGCGCGTGGTCACATCGTGCACAACGTTCTTCACGGTGCGTTCCGAGTAAGCCAGCTTCTGCGCGATCTCGCAGGTGTCCAGTCCGTCCGCCAGCAGGCGCAGGACTTCAACCTCCCGCGGGGCGAGGCCGGTGAACATGATCCCGCGCGGTCCGAGGACGTGACGCTGCAATTTTCCGACCTGATCCAGCAGCCGGCCCAGGAGGTCGGGCGGCACGCTGCCCTCCCCTGCGGCGGCAGCCATGATCACGGAGACCAGGCGGTCTGGCGTCGCTTCGCTGCGACGCACCAGGCCGACCACACCCGTCTCCACGGCCTTGACGAGGTCGCCGTCGTCGAGGCGTCCGGCCACAAGGACGGCCCTCGACGTTCCATGCCGCTGGACTATGCGGAGCAGAGTCAGCGCGTCATCGTCCACTGAGTCCGCAACCACGACGACGACCCTCGCTTTCTCGGCATTCGGCGCCCGCACGACGCGGACTTCGGGACGGGCACGCAGCTCGCTCGCGACCCCAGCTTCGGAGATCGGATCGCGGGCGTGGACTCTCACAGTGATTGGTTCCATGAATCCTCCCCTTCGTACATGTGATGGCCGCGGAACTGCCTGGTCGCCCACACCAGCTTCCCGTACCTGAATCCGGCACCCCGCTGCACTGAATTTAGCCGACGCTTCTCTTCGTGCAGTCAACACAGGCTCAACGGGCAACAGCGCTGCCCGCAAGTCCGGCCCGCCGGAGTGTTTCCCGTACGGCTTGCCGCCATAGCCTCGGAGGACCTGCGAGCGCACCGGCATCATGGATGTGCCCGGGCTTCCGGAGGAGGGGCCATGAGCACCACTGCAACACTTGATTCGCCCGGCCTCACCTTGGAGCCCGGCGCCGCCGGGTCCGTCCGGCTGACCATTCGCAACGACGGTGAAGTTGTCGAGGAGTATTCTCTTCGGGTTGTGGGTCAGAGCGAGTCCTGGGCCGACGTCGTGCCCGACCGCGTCTCGCTTTACCCGGGTCATGACACCACCGCACTCGTGGAGTTCCGGCCCCCGCGGTCTGCCTCAGTCCCCGCCGGTGAATTCAAGTTCGGGATCCACGTCCTGCCCACGGAGCATCCTGAAGATGCCGTAGTGCCGGAAGGCACCGTCGACGTCCTGCCGTTCCTTCAGACGACAGGCGAACTCATGCCCAGAATGTCCCGGGGCAAGCTTGGCGCCAAGCACAATGTCGCCGTCGACAACAATGGCAACGTCCCCATCACCGTGGACGTGGCAGGGTCCGATCCCGGAGAGCTGCTGGAGTTTTCGCTGCAGCCGCAGGAGCTCACGATCGAACGGGGAACCGTCCAGTTCGCAGCCTTGAGGGTTCGCCCGGCTCAGAAGATCTGGCGCGGCAGGCCTGCCACGCACTCCTTTGCCGTGACGGCGACACCCACTGACGGCATTCCCCTGCCGCTCGACGGTACCCACGTCCAAGACCCCGTACTGCCGTCACGGACGATTAAGGCCGTACTGGTCCTCCTGCTCCTGGCCGTGGCACTGACCGTGAGCTGGCACCTCTTGCTCGCCTCTGTCAGCGCGAGCGATCCCGACAAGCCCGCCCCGCCAGCCCAGAGCGCTGCGTTCAACGTCCGCCCGCACGGTGGAAAGTGATGCCCACGGGTCCAGCGCTCAGGGTCGGCGACACGGCGTTGTGCCCGTTGTCCGACGGCCCGAAGCCGCACGTCGGCGGGCCCATCTCTCCGGCGGCAGGCGTTCCGACCGTGCTCATCGGAGGCATGCCGGCCGCAGTGGCTAATGCCCTTCCCGGCGGGATCGTGTGCGTCTCGCCAGCGCCCAACGGCATCGCGGCAGGCAGCCTTACCGTGCTCATCGGAGGTTTCCCTGCTGCCCGGCTTGGCGACCTCAGCCTGCATGGGACACCCGTGGCGCCCGGACCTGGGTGTCCCACCGTCCTCATCGGCGGCTAACGTATCCTCAGCCAACAGCAGCGGATGTTTCAGGCGCGCCACCCACCGGCGCACTCGGTTCAGCGGCGCAGGGTTCACCTTGGATCACTGCGTCTCTTGCCGGCAGAGCGACTTTCAGCACGACTGAATTATTGCTTTCGTTGACCTCAGGGATGGTTCCCTTCGGATCCGCCGTGATCGTGAATGTGTGAACTCGCTCGAAGTCGGACGTCGTGACGTCGACTCGCACCGCTTGGGGCTTGGATTGGCTGACAGCAGCCAAATTTACGTCCGCGCTCAGCCCCGTGTCGCTGCGCACGGACAACGGAACAGACGCTGCTTCCGGCGTGTCGGCGCCCTCATTCCGCAAGTCCACCGAGATGAGAAGGCAGTCAGGGCCGTCGGCTACGGCTCTGGGAGCCACCGAACACTCGGACGCTGCAGCCAGCGTGAAATCCGGCAATGCCTGAGCACCATCCGGCGACGGCGTTGTGGCTGTAGACGGCGTCTCCGGAGACGGGGTTGTGGCTGTCTCCGGCGTGAGAGCGGCCTGCGTGGGAACGGCCGACGTGATGGCGGCCGGTGTGATCTTCTCGGCGCTACAAGGTACGTGCGGTTGTGTGGTCGGGGGCGACGCCGATGTTGTTGTGGGCGACGGCTCCGATGAAGTCGTCGGCGGAGACGGGTCCGAGGTTGTCGGCGACGCTGTTGTAGACCCGGGCGAAGTCGAGGGCGCCGACGTTTTGGGATCATCAGTGGACTGCGTAGGCGAGGGAATGGTCGGCGTGGGAGTGGGGAATACAGTCGCGGTGTAGCCCGGCACGGGCGGACCGCAGCCAGCAAGGGCGAACAGCAGGAGGAACAGTAGCGGGATGCAGACCCTCTTCCGACGAGAAAACATCAATACCCGCTCCGCTCAGATTCACGTCCAGTAGTGTGCTCCGTTGCGGCCACCGTGCGGCGCAGCAGAATGCTCCCAGCAGAAATCCATCGTGCAGCGCGGGTGCTTCTGGCTCGCGGCCCGAAAGGGCAGACTTCGGGGCAGAATTCCTTCTGCCGATCGCCTGGGCGCGGCTGAACTACTCCGGCTTCCTTGCGCGGCTCGGCTGCACCCTGGGCGGCTCGCCCGGCATCTTCGGATAGTCCGGCGGGAACGGCAGCTCGCCCAGACCGTCCTTGAGGTCGCGTTCCCACCACTCCAGCAGCTGGGCGACGGTGCCCGGATCCGCATTCATGCCGGCCCACGGATCCCCCACTGTTTTCAGCCGTTCCGGCACCGTGAGGATGGTGAAGTCCTTCGGATTGACTCTCCCGAGCTCGTCCCAGGTGATCGGACAGGAAACGGGGGCATGCGCGAGGGCGCGGGGGCTGTAGGCGCCGGCAATGGTCCGGTCGCGGTTGGCCTGGTTGAAGTCGAGGAAAACCCGCTCGCCGCGCTCTTCCTTCCACCAGTTCGTGGTGACCTTCTCCGGCATCCGCCGTTCGAGCTCGCGGGCGGCGGCGATCACGGCGTGCCGCACGTCCAGGAACTCGTGCGTCGGTGCAATCGGGGCGTATACGTGCAGCCCGCGGTTCCCGGACGTCTTGATGAAAGCGTTCAGCCCCGCCTCGGCCAGCACTTTCCGCAGCTCCAGGGCCGCGGGGACGGCGTCGTCGAAGTCCGTGCCGGGCTGCGGGTCCAGGTCGATGCGGAGCTGGTCCGGGTTGTCGGAGTTTTCGGCGCGCGAGGGCCACGGGTGGAACACCACGGTGTTCATCTGCACTGCCCACACTGCGGCCGCCGGTTCGTCCAGGACCAGCTGGGGATGCGAGCGCGCGCTGGGATAGATCACCTTGACGGACCGGATGAAGTCCGGCGTCCCCTTGGGCGGATTCTTGGAGAAGAACTGCTCGCCGTCGACGTTGTCCGAAAACCGCTGGAGCGAGACCGGCCGGTCACCGTTGGCGGCGATGAAGGCCTCGCCGACGTCCACGATGTAGCGGGCGAGATCCAGCTTGGTCAGGCCCAGCTCCGGCCAGAGGACGCGGCTGGGACTCGAGATCCGCATATCCCGGGGACCGTCGGGTCCGTCGACGGTGAGGACGGTCTGTTCGCTGGCCATGGGGACAACCTACCCTGCGCGGCCCGCGGCGTCAGTACCTTGGCGCGTGCCACTGCATCTGTAAGGATGTGAAAGACCGGACGCCGCCGGCAGCTGAAAATCGTCAAGGGGGACCCACTTCATGGTTGAATCCGCGAGTCTGGACCAGGCACCGGATAATCGGTCGGCCGGGGACCGGGTGCCCGGCCACCAATTGCCCGGCCATCAACTGCTTGGCGTCGCTGCCGAGCGGGCAGGCATCCGGCAGAGGGACCCGGACTGGGCAGACTTCGAGCGGCGCTTCGACCTTCACTTCCCTGATTTGTTCCGGCTCTTCCACTCGCTCTACGGCTCGCGGCCGGACTGGCAGGAGCAACTGACGTCACTCCTGGTGGAGACGGCCCGGTCATGGCAGGACCGGCCCGGCGACCTGAAGGTCCTCGACGCCGAGCGGGACGGCACCAGCGACTGGTTCCAGTCAAACCGCATGCTCGGCGGCGTCTGCTACGTGGACCGGTACGCGGCCGACCTCGAGGGCGTAAGGGCGCGGATCCCCTACTTCAAGGAACTCGGCCTCACGTACCTGCACCTGATGCCGCTGTTCCTGGCCCCCGAACCGCTGTCGGACGGCGGCTATGCCGTGTCCAGCTACCGGGAGGTCAACCCCAGGCTCGGCACCATCGAACAGCTGCGCGAGCTGGCCGCCGAGCTGCGGGCCAACGGCATCAGCCTGGTGGTCGACTTCATCTTCAATCACACCTCCAACGAGCACGAGTGGGCCCGGAAGGCGGCGGAAGGGGATCCCCGCTACAGCGACTACTACTGGATCTTCCCCGACCGCGCCATGCCCGACGCGTTTGAGCAGAACGTGCGCGAGATCTTCCCGGAGGACCACCCGGGTTCCTTTGTTCAGCTGCCGGACGGGCGGTGGGTCTGGGCAACGTTCCACACCTTCCAGTGGGACCTGAACTACTCCAACCCGGAAGTCTTCCGCGCCATGGCCGGGGAGATGCTGTTCCTGGCCAACTTGGGCGTAGACATCCTGCGGATGGACGCTGTGGCGTTCATCTGGAAGCGGCTCGGAACTTCCTGCGAAAACCTGCCGGAGGCCCACACCCTGCTCCAGGCGTTTAACGCCGTCTGCCGGCTCGCTGCCCCGTCCCTGCTGTTCAAGTCCGAGGCGATCGTGCACCCGGACGAAGTGGCACTGTACATTGATCCGGCCGAGTGCCAGCTGTCCTACAACCCGCTCCAGATGGCGCTCATCTGGGAGGCCATGGCCACCCGGAACGTGTCGCTGCTGGCGCAGGCCCTGGAGCGGAGGCACAACATTCCGGACGGCACCTCCTGGGTGAACTACGTCCGCAGCCACGACGACATCGGCTGGACGTTCGCCGATGAAGACGCCGCCGAACTGGGCATCAACGGCTTCGACCACCGGCGGTTCCTGAACTCCTTCTACGTCAACCGGTTCCCGGGAAGCTTCGCCCAGGGTGTCCCGTTCCAGGACAACCCCCGCACCGGAGACTGCCGCATTTCAGGGACAACCGCCTCCCTCTGCGGCCTGGAGGACGGCTCCCCCGAGGCGATCCGCCGGATCCTGCTGGCTCACTCGGTCGCTTTCAGCACCGGCGGCATCCCGTTGCTGTATCTGGGCGACGAAGTGGGGCAGCTCAATGACTACCAGTACGCCATGGAGGACGGCCACGAGGCCGACAGTCGCTGGGTCCACCGGCCGCAGTTCCCTGCCGAGCGCTACGCGAAGCGGACGGACCCGGCCACTCCTGAAGGGGCAGTCTTTGAGGGCCTGCGGCGGATGAGGGCGGTGCGCTCGGGCACTCCGGAGCTGGCCGGAACGCGCCTCCTTCCGTTCGCCACAAACAACCGCGGCGTGCTCGGCTACCAGCGCCCCGGTGAGGGTACCCGCATCCTTGCCCTGGCCAACTTCAGCGACGATCCGCAGGTGGTCTCGGCGGAGACGCTGTCCGGATTCGCCGCCGAGGCACTGGACCTCTTTTCGGGCACAACGGTCCGGATCGACCAGGGTATCGTCCTGCGCCCGCAGGATTACGCCTGGCTCCGGGTTATGCCCGCCGGCTAGGCGCTGACCTTGCCGCGCGCCTTCCTCACTTTGCCGGGCTCAAACACGGCAACGAGGGCCACCGTCGCGGCAATCACCACGCCCTGAAACACGCCGGCGTACTGCTCAACCAGCGGCCAGCTCTCGCCCAGGAAGTATCCGGCCAGCACCAGCACCGAATTCCACACCAGGCTCCCGGCCAGGGTCAGCGCGAGGAAAGGCAGGAGCGACATGCCGTCGATGCCGGCGGGAATGGAAACGAGGCTGCGGAAGAGCGGCACCATCCGGCCGAGGAAGACCGCCTTTTAACCGTGCCGGGCATACCACGCCTCCACCTTGTCGACGTCGTCCACGGCGACGAAGGGAATCCTGCCGATGAGCGCACGCGTCCGGTCCCGGCCGAGCCATCCGCCCAGGACGTAGAGCACGTACGCGCCCAGCAGCGATCCTGCGGTCGTCCAGAAGATGGCTTCCAGAAGGGTGAACCCGGCGAGCGGCAGGATGACTTCGCTCGGGATGGGCGGGAACAGGTTCTCCAGGGCCACCACGAATCCGGTCCCGGGCGCGCCGACGGCCTCCGTCACGTCGACAACCCAGCGGGAGATCCCGTCCAGGTCGGAGGCGGCGCCGGAGGCCGCAACCACGGCCACGGCTGTCATGCCTGCACCTCGGTGCCTGCCGGGGTGGCGTCGGCGCCGAAGGCAGCGGTGCCCAGAAAGGCGGCGGCCGCCATGGCGGCAAGAACCGAGCGGAGCGTTCCGCTTCCAACAGTCAGCGGGGCAATGGGTCGGTACGTGATCATGATGGTTTCCTTCCTGGCGGTTCGGGCTTCTGCCTCCACTCTCCCGCCCGGAGCTAGCCTGCAACTTTCGCTGGTCTGTGTGCAGGCTGTGTACGCCGATCCGGCATTATGGACTCATGCCCATCGCTGAATCCCCCGTCACGATCGCCGTCGGTGACGTCCAAATTTCCGGAGCCTATGCCCGGCCGGACGCACCGTTCGCCACCCTGGTTGTTGCCCACGGAGCGGGCAGCGGCATGGAGCATCCGTTCCTGCGCGGCTTGACCCGCGCGCTGAACGACGACGGCGTCGCCACCTTGCGCTTCAACTTTCCGTACCGCGAAGCGGGCCGGAAGTTCCCGGACCGGCCGCCGGCCGCGATCGCCGCCTGGCGGGCCGTCATGGCCGAAGCGGCGGCCCGGTCAGCCGCCCGGTCCGGAGCGGAGCCGCTGTGGGCCGCCGGCAAGTCGTTCGGCGGGCGCATGGCGTCTATGGCGGTGGCCGAGGGCATGCCCGCCGCCGGCCTGGTCTACCTCGGCTACCCGCTGCATCCGCCGGGCAAGCCGGAAAAGCTCCGCGACGAGCACCTGTACGGACTGACGACGCCGATGCTGTTCCTCCAAGGAACCCGCGACACCTTCGCCACGCCGGAGTTGCTGGAGGGTGTGGTCTCGCGCATCGGCCCGGCAGCGACGCTGCAGTGGTGCGATGGCGGCGACCACTCCTTCGCTGTGGCCGGCACCAAGCGCAGCGCCGAAGAGGTCGGCGCCTCGCTCGCGGCCCCTGTGGCGACGTTCATACGCGCCAACAACCCCGCCAGCCGCTAAGTTATCCAGCGTTCTTGCAGCGTCTTCTGATGGGCGACTCCTCTTGGGCTGTCGCGAGGCCAGTGTCCGTTGTCGGGGTCTAACCCTGGTCTGCAGGACATTGGCGTGGCAGGAAAGAGAAGATGCAGGGTCCTCGCCCCGGGCAAAGTTCCGTGCCCAATCGGGCAGCGCGTCCGGTCCAACTGTCAGGATCCGTTTGAGAGTCTCCCGCCGTTCCTAGGGATACTGCGCATGTCTCGTTTTGCGCCGAGGTTCTAAGGGGCAAAGTCCAGATGCAGGAGCAGCGACCGCGGGTTTCCCTGCCCAGTACGTGAGGTCACAATGAAGTCCATGCTCGCCGTGAGCTGAGTTCGGCGGGTCGAGTTCAGGAGCATTTCTGTGGCAGCTCGCAGTGAACGACAAGCACCAGAGGCACCAGATTCCGCTACTGGGAAGAGCGTTGGCTGGCTGGTGCTGCGATGTCTCGCGGCGGCGCTGGTGTTCAGTTTTGTCTTCTACGCATTCGGGTTCCAAGGCCCGGTCACTTCAGACCGACAGGTCGCCGGAGAAGTGACGTTGCCGGCGGCTCCTACCGGCAACGAGGGCAAAGACCCCTTGGATCCGAACAATACCGTCCAAGTTAAGGTGCCTTACCAACCGGTGATTTCGGGTGTCGCCGCTCATGGAACCTCGTCACCGGGAGTCGCCTCTTCGCAGCTCAAACGGCCTGCCAAAGGCTTCCTTATGGCGCCTCTTGAAATCCTTATCAGGACGTCTAAGTTCGGGCCGCGGATTAACCCGATCACCGGTGAGCCTGGTGAGATCCACTGGGGGCAGGATTTCGCTGCACCCTGCGGAACTCGAGTCTATGCGGCCGACGCCGGCGTCGTCCGCGCCGCGGGCTGGCACCCTTGGGGAGGTGGCAACAGGTTGGAGATTGACCACGGCAACGGCCTGGTCACCACGTATAACCACTTGCAGGCAGTGGCCACTGAGAAGGACCGCAAAGTACGTGTCGGGGAGATTATTGCGAAGGTTGGAACTACTGGATCTTCGACTGGATGTCACCTGCATTTTGAAGTCGTCGAGAACAAAGTGCATAAGGACCCGAATCTCTGGAAACTGATAACCATCCACCAAATTGACAAGACGCAGCCAGGCAAAATGATCAGCTTTGATCCGAGCGCTGTGCGAACGCTGGGCTGGACAATTCCCACCATGTCTGGAAAGACCTATAGCAAGGAGTCATCTTCGACACAAACGCAAACGCCGCACTGCAGCGCCACACCCCCGCCGTCCGACTGCAAACAACCACCACGCTGCAGCGCCACACCCCCGCCGTCCGACTGCAAACAACCACCACGCTGCAGCACCACACCCCCGCCGTCCGACTGCAAACAACCACCACGCTGCAGCACCACACCCCCGCCGTCCGACTGCAAACAACCACCAAATTGCACGGCCCAGCCCAACACGCCGGTTCCCGGCGGTTGCTCCCTCCCGGCAGGCTGCACCGTCCAGGCAAACGCCCCAGTCCCCGCCAACTGCCCGCTCCCGGCGGGTTGCGCCTTCCAGCCCGGCACCCCGGTCGGCGCAAACTGCCCCCTCCCGGCAGGGTGCACCGTCCAACCCGGCGTCCCGATGGGGACCGGGTGCCCGCTCCCGGCGGGTTGCGCCTTCCAGCCCGGCACCCCGGTCGGCGCCGGGTGCCCCCTCCCGACAGGCTGCGCCTTCCAAGTCAACACACCGGTCACCACCGGCTGCCCCCTCCCCGCCGGCTGCACTGTCCAACCCGGCGTCCCGATGAGGACCGGGTGCCCGCTCCCGGCGGGTTGCGCCTTCCAGCCCGGCACCCCGGTCGGCGCCGGGTGCCCCCTCCCGACAGGCTGCGCCTTCCAAGTCAACACACCGGTCACCA